>CAYJBG010000016.1:0-25179 GCA_964368085.1 uncultured Acidiferrobacterales bacterium
ATCTGGAACGCTCCTACCGCGTGAACCTGAACATGATCGGCCTGGATGGCCGGCCGCGCGTGTACAACCTCAAGGACCTGCTCGGCGAGTGGCTCAAGTTCCGCCTTGAGACTGTGCGCCGCCGGTTGCAGCACCGGCTCGACAAGGTCAGTGCGCGCCTGCACATCCTCGACGGACTGCTGATCGCCTATCTCAATCTCGACGAGGTGATCCGCATCATCCGCCGCGAGGACGAGCCGAAGCCGGTATTGATGAAGCGCTTCAAGCTCAGCGAGATCCAGGCCGAGGCGATTCTCGAGACCAAGCTGCGTCACCTGGCCAAGCTCGAGGAGATGAAGATCAAGGGCGAGCAGAAGGAACTCGACAGGGAGCGCGACGAGCTCGAAAAAATCCTCAAGTCAAACCAGAGGCTGAAGGCGAAAGTCCGCGACGAGATCATCGAGGATGCCGAGGAGTTCGGCGACAAGCGCCGTTCGCCGCTCATCGAGCGTGACGCCGCCAAGGCGATTGACGTCACCCAGTTGCTGCCGACCGAACCCATCACCGTGGTGCTGTCCGAAAAGGGCTGGGTGCGCGCCGCCAAGGGCCACGAGGTGGACGTACGCGCCCTCGACTACAAGACCGGCGACAAATTCCTGCAGGCGACGCGCGGCAAGACCAACCAGCAGGTCGTGTTCCTCGACTCCACCGGCCGCTCGTACACAATGCCGGCGCACAAACTGCCATCGGCGCGCGGCCACGGTGAGCCGCTGGCGTCCAGCCTCAACCCGCCACCCGGCGCCGGCTGGTCGGGCGTGATGATGGGCGCGCCGGAGGAACTCTATCTTATTGCCAGCGACGCCGGTTACGGTTTCGTCTGCAAGCTTGGCGATCTCATCACCGACCGCCGCGCCGGCAAGGCCGTGCTCAAGGTGCCGAAAGGTTCCAGGGCCCTGCCACCGCAGCGTGTCGCCGACATGAACAACGACTGGCTCGCGGCCGTCACCAATAAAGGCAACATCCTGGTGTTCATGGTCGCCGAACTGCCGCCGATGGAGAAGGGCAAAGGCGAAAAGATCCTCGCCATCCCCGGCGCGCGCGTCGTGAAGCGTGAGGAATACCTGGCCGGTATCGCTGTGTTCAAGGAAGGACAACAATTGTTGTTGCGAACCGGCAAGGGTGAACTCAAACTACGCTCCGGTAATGACATCGACCAATATGTCAGCGAGCGCGCCTTGCGTGGCTCAAAGTTGCCGAGGGGGCATCAGGAAGTGCAGGAGATTGAAGTGATTGAGAAGTAAGCAATACGCCGTCACCGCGGTGCGCAAGTCCTACTGTCCGGTCCAACATCGCTACGTGCGATTCAACAACTTGAGAGGAAATTGCATGCACAGGAAAATAATGTCAGTCATCAGCGCTGTGGTACTCGCCGGAATCGTGTTGCCGGTCATTGCTGCGGACAAGGCCGAACTCAAGACCGATCAGGAAAAGAACGGCTACAGCGTCGGCTATGACATCGGCCGATCGCTACACAGACAGCTCGCCGACGTCGATGCCGGGTCAATGGCGCGCGGATTGAAGGACGCCATGGGCGGCGTTGCACCGGCCTTGCCGGACCAGGAAATACAGCAACGTTTCGCTACCGTGCGGCAGGAGTCCGCCAAGACGATTGCGGAGAAGAGCAAGAAGGATGGCGAGGCGTTTCTGGCCAAGAACAAGGGTGAGAAGGGCGTGAAGACCACGGCCAGTGGTCTGCAGTACAAGGTCATCACGGCGGGCAAGGGCAAACAAGCCAAGGCCGAGGATACGGTGACCGTGAACTATCGCGGCACGCTCATCGACGGGACAGAGTTCGACAGCTCCTATAAACGGAATCAACCCGCGACCTTTCCGGTCAAGGGCGTGATCCCCGGCTGGACCGAAGCGCTTCAGCTCATGAAGGAGGGTTCGAAATGGATGCTGTATATCCCGGCGAACCTCGCCTACGGCGAGCGCGGTGCGGGCAATCTGATTGGACCCAACTCCATGCTCGTCTTCGAAGTGGAGTTGCTGTCGATCGGCAAGCCGGCGCCGTAGTGGCGAGGCACGCCCTGGCACTTCCGGCAATGTAAGCGCAGTTGGGTGTGTGGGACGCACTTTGCATGAACTAACGCCATCTTTGGAAGTCGCGCCGGAATGACGGCGACAAAACGTTGGCGTAGTCTGGTCGCCAACATGTCCGGCTTGGTCACAACACTGCTGACCGTCGCCTGCGCTTACCTGGCGCTGGTGTTGTTCACGTACGTCGGTCAGGCCGGCATGTTGTACCTGCCAAACCTGCCGTCGCGCGAACTGACGGCGAGCCCGCAAGAAATCAGTCTCCGATACGAAAATATCGACCTCCTCACCGAAGATGGAGTTCGGCTGCACGGCTGGCACATCCCGGCCGCGCAGGCGCGCGCCACGGTGCTGTTCTTTCACGGCAACGCCGGCAACATCTCGCATCGGCTGGACTCGATCCGCATCTTCCATCACCTTCAGCTGTCGGTATTCATTTTCGACTACCGAGGTTACGGGAAGAGCGAGGGCAAGCCGAGTGAGGTGGGTACACGGCGCGACGCGCTCGCGGCCTGGAAGTTTCTCACCGAGGAGCGCGGGATTGCGCCCGGGCGGATAATTTTCTTCGGGCGCTCACTGGGTGCGGCGGTGGCGGCACAGCTGGCGACGCAGAAACAGCCGGGTGCGTTGATTGTCGAGTCGGCCTTCACTTCAGTGCCGGACATGGCTGCCGAGCTCTATTGGTGGCTGCCGGCGCGCTGGCTTGCGCGCTTCGACTACGCCACGCGCGATTACGTTGCGCAGGTGCGTTGCCCGGTGCTGGTGGTGCACAGCCCGGAGGACGAGATTATCCCGTACCGCCACGGCGAGGCGATCTTCGCCGCTGCGCTCGCGCCCAAGGAAATGCTATGGTTGCGCGGCGGGCATAACGATGGCTTCTTCCTGAGCGGCGAGCACTACGTCCATGGCCTGGATGGATTCCTGGACCGCTATCTATCGCGCGACCAACCCCCGCCGCCCCGACGGCGGCCGTCGCCAGTACGGTGAAAGCTGCGCCTTGGCCCCGTTTGTATCAACCGCAAACACCACGATTGAGCGGCGTGTCCACTTCCGTCATCATGTCTCGGTAATAATCCGGTGAAGACAAAATTATGCATGAAATCCCTGTCAGTGACATCGTTGGTTTGATCTGGTTCGTGGCGGTGTGGGTGGGTTACACCTGGTACGCCGACCGGTACGCACGTCGCCCGCAGTCGTTACGCGCAGTGATGCACGCCTACCGCGAGCAGTGGATGCAACAGATGCTTGTGCGTGACAATCGGGTGATGGACGTGAACATTCTGCGCAATCTGCTGCAGGGCGTGACGTTCTTCGCTACCGCCACGCTGCTGGTTCTCGCCGGTCTGCTCACGATTCTCGGCTCAACGGATCGGGCCATCGAAATTGTGCGCGCATTGCCGTTCGCGGCCAAGACGTCGCTTTTGCAATGGGAGCTCAAGCTGCTGGTGCTGATCGTGATCTTCGTGTATGCCTTTTTCAAGTTCAGCTGGGCATTGCGTCAGTTTAACTATTGTTCAACGCTGATCGGCGCCGCGCCCAAGGGGCAGGACGATGCCTTCGCCCGGCTTGTCGCGGAGATGAGCACAAACGCCTCGAAGGATTTCAACCAGGGCCTGCGCGCGTATTACTTCAGCCTTGCAGCGCTCGGTTGGTTCGTGGGTCCGTGGGTATTCATGGCGGCTACGACTCTGGTTGTGGTCGTGTTGTACGTGCGTGAGTATCGGTCAAGCGCTTTGCACACATTGAGACACGCGGGGCCGAAGCAATAAGTTCGATCGATGGGTTACAACGTTAGGCCGTACAGGGATGTACGAATGCCGCGCCGCGCATGCGACCGCCATGGATGGCGGAAGTGCCGGAAACGCAGGAGCAGTTTTCCGGCCGACCACCATGGAAGGATAGACGCTGATCGGTGACGAGGAAGGTATCCGGGCGCCTCTGCCGCTCCTGTACAATAACGCTATGCGTATCGGTCGCTCCCGACATCCTGTTTCCCGCGACACTCACGCGTCCCTGCGCATCGCTGCCATTCTCGAATACGACGGTTCCAGCTTCTGCGGCTGGCAGTGGCAGGACGACGCACCCTCCATCCAGGAGGCGGTGGAGAAGGCGCTGTCGCAGGTGGCCGACGAACCGGTGCGCGTCATCGCCGCCGGTCGTACCGATGCCGGGGTGCATGCCAGCGCGCAGGTGATTCACTTCGACACTGAGGCCCGGCGCAGTGACTACGCCTGGCTGCGCGGCGCGAACAGCAGTTTTCCGGACAGCATTGCGCTGCTCTGGGTGAGGGAGGTGGATCCCGAGTTCCACGCCCGCTTCGCGGCCACCGGGCGCGAGTATCGCTATGTGATCCTGAACCGTTCGGTGCGGCCAACCTATCTCGCGCGACGCGTAACCCACGAGTACCGGCCGCTGGATGCCGTGCGCATGCAGACCGCCGCGTCGTATCTTGTCGGCACGCATGACTTCTCCTCGTTCCGCGCCGTGCAATGCCAGGCCAAGAGTCCGGTGCGCAGCTTGCGCGAGCTGACGGTGACACGCCAAGGTGAGTTCGTAGTCATCAAGGCCGCCGCCAACGCGTTCCTGCATCACATGGTGCGCAATTTCGCCGGGTTGCTCATGGACATCGGTGCCGGGGAGAAGGAGCCGGAGTGGGCGCGCGAGGTGCTCGCTGCGCGCGACCGCACCATGGGCGGCATCACCGCGCCGCCCAATGGCCTGTACCTCACCGCAGTCGACTATCCAGCGCACTTCAATATTCCCCTGATCCCTTTGCCCCTGGGGTTGTGGTAGTCCAGACAGGCTTTGCCCAATCCATGCCAAAACGGTCGAGGCGCGCGCTGTTTGCCGGGTTGCGGGCGCGCCCGTTGCTGCTCGAGTTTTTCGCCTCCTTGCCTGCGATCGGGCTTATTCCTTCCGTGGAGATCAAGCTGTCGGCCGGGGTGGTGATCCCGGTGCTCAATCGCGGGGGCATCCTGGCGCTCCACCCCGATCCTCAATCGTAGGTCGGTAAAACCGCGGGCGATGGTGGACCTCGATGATCTCGATATCCACGTCCTCGCCCAACGCGCGCGCGGCGGTGTCGAGCGTTTAGGCGTAGGTTCGCGTCCACGCCGATGCGCGTGCGCCTCTGCTGTTTTCACGATGTGAAACGCATATCTTTCGCGCACATACACATATGTTCTTGAAACGCACGACTTCGCCCGTTACATTGGGCGGCGGCCCTGGGGAACTGACAATCAGTTCTCCTCTACGACGAAATCAGAGCGCAAAGGGGTCCGGGTGCACCGGGATGCCGCTGGCTATCCGTTTGTAAAAATTTGGATCATCATGGAAATGCGCCATGCGACCGCGGCGCAATAACGACAGGCATAAATTCCGTAATGTAATGTAAGGACTAGGAGGCGTAATGCAAACCATGACTATAAGCATTTTGTGCAATGCGTTTGTCAGGAAGGTTACCGTCACCATGGCCATGCTGGGAATATCGCTCCCGGCAACCGTGCTGGCGGACTGGGAACCGACCAAACCGGTCGAGTTTGTCATTCCCGCCGGTACCGGCGGCGGCGCCGACCAGATGGCGCGCTTTATTCAGGGAATGATCGCGAAGCACAACCTGATGAGGCAACCGATGGTGGTGGTGAACAAGTCGGGTGGCGCCGGCGGCGAAGGGTTCCTGTATATCAAAGAAAGCAAGGGGGACCCACATAAAATTATCATCACCCTGAGTAATCTCTTTACCACTCCGCTCGCGACGGGGGTTCCGTTCAACTGGAAAGACCTGTCGCCGGTGGCGATGCTTGCGCTCGATGAGTTCGTGCTCTGGGTCAACGCCGATTCGCCGTACAAGACTGCGAAGGAATATCTGGACGCGGTGAAGGCCGGAAGCGATCATCAGTTCAAGATGGCCGGCACCGGCTCGAAGCAGGAAGACCAGATTATCACGGCCGCGCTCGACAAATTCACCGGAAAAAAATTCACTTATGTGCCGTTCAAGGGTGGCGGTGACGTAGCGGTGCAATTGGTCGGCAACCATGTTAATTCCTCGGTCAACAATCCTATCGAGGCCGTGGCCCACTGGCGCGCCGGCAAACTGCATCCGCTGTGCGTGTTCGACGATCAGCGCATGCCGTACAAGGAAAAGGTCACGGATAAGCTGTCGTGGAACGACATCCCCACCTGCAAGGAGGCCGGTGTCAAAGTCGATTACCTGATGCTGCGTGGCATCTTCATGCCCGGTGGTGTCAATCAGGACAAGGTGAACTACTACGTCAATCTCTTCAAGAAGGTACGCGCACTGCCGGAGTGGAAGGAATTCATGGAGAAGGGTGCGTTCAACCAGAGTTTCATGAGCGGCAAGGAGTACGCCGATTGGGTGCAGAAGGCCGAGAATACCCACAAGGCCTTGATGCAGGACGCCGGCTTCCTGGCAAAGTAACGCCATGGCCCGCCGTCAAGCGGGCCACCATTTGTAACAGGCATGTAGATGGAGTGGGGTGAGGATCGAACTGGTCCTCGCCCTGTTTTTTCCAGTCGCTTGCGCTGCACGATGGTCGATTGAGGAGCAAAAGAGATGCACGACAACGATCATGTAACGAATGGCAGCCAACGCGGTGTTTCCACGAAGATGGTGGAGATTGCTGTGGCGGCCGGCATCCTCCTGCTCGGGCTGGTGGTGATGATCGACAGCAGTCGTGTCGGCTCCAGTTGGGCTGACGATGGCCCGCAGGCGGGATATTTCCCGTTTTATGTCGGACTTATTCTCTGTTTTGCCAGCATCTGGACGCTGTGGCGGACATTGTTCTTCGCCAAGACCGGCGTGGTCGTGTTCGTCAGCCACGAGAAGCTACGACTGGTCCTGTCGGTATTCATACCGTCCATGATCTATGTCGGCGCAATCTATTTCATCGGTATCTATGTCGCGTCCGCGCTTTTTATCGGCGCGTTTATGTATTGGCATGGCCGATTCCCATGGGTCAAGATCGTCCCGGTCAGTCTGCTTGTGCCGGTGTCCGTGTTCCTGTTGTTTGAAATCTGGTTTCTGGTGCCCTTGCCCAAGGGGCCGTTCGAGGCGCTGATCGGTTACTGAGGACGTGGTCAATCGCCGCGGTTGGCGGGACTTTTTTCACAACACATCTTCGGGTAGTGCGCTGATTTTCGCCCGCCGCCTGAATGAGGGATCGAAAACGTGGATGAGATCAACAGCCTGATGCACGGCTTTGCCGTTGCACTCACTTATCAGAACCTGATGTTCATGTTTATCGGCATCCTGCTGGGAGTGCTCATCGGTGTGTTGCCCGGGCTCGGCGGCGCCAACGGCGTGGCGATCCTGCTGCCGCTGACGTTCACGATGCCCCCGACCAGCGCGATCATCATGTTGTCCTGCATATACTGGGGCGCGCTGTTCGGCGGTGCGATCACTTCTATCCTGTTCAATATACCGGGCGAACCGTGGTCGGTGGCGACCACGTTCGACGGTCACCCGATGGCCAAGAACGGCCGCGCCGGCGAAGCCCTGACCGCGGCGTTCACGTCCTCATTCGTCGGTGCCTTGATCGCGGTCATCATGATCACGTTTCTGGCGCCGCTGGTGGCGAAATTCTCGTTGCAGTTCGGGCCGCCCGAGTTTTTCGCGGTGCAATTGCTCACTTTCTGCAGTTTTGTCGGTCTCGGCAAGGGTCATCCCGCGAAGACCATCGCCGCCATGATGCTCGGTTTCGCACTCGCCGCCGTCGGGCTCGATACCGTCACCGGCACCCTGCGCATGACCTTCGGCACCAGCGAACTGCTGCGTGGTTTCGATTTTCTGATCGCGGTGATCGGACTGTTCGGCATCGGTGAGATTCTGCTCACCATGGAGGAGGGGCTGGCGTTCAAGGGCGTGCACGCGCGCATCAACCCGCGCGTCGTCTGGCAGACCTGGAAGCAGTTGCCGAAATACTGGCTCACGGCGTTACGCGGCACGCTGATCGGTTGCTGGATGGGAATTACCCCGGGCGGCGCGACACCGGCGTCGTTCATGAGCTACGGCATCGCCAAGCGCTTTTCCAAGGACGGCGAAAAATTCGGCACCGGCCAGATCGAAGGCGTTGTGGCGCCGGAAACGGCGGCGCACGCCGCCGGCACCAGCGCGCTGCTGCCGATGCTGACGCTCGGCATCCCCGGTTCCCCGACCGCGGCCGTGCTGCTCGGCGGCCTGCTGATCTGGGGCTTGCAACCCGGACCATTGCTGTTTGTGGAGCAGAAGGACTTCGTGTGGGGTCTGATCGCGAGCATGTATCTTGGCAACATCGTCGGCCTGATCGTGGTACTGACGACGGTGCCCTGGTGGGCGGCGATCCTGCGCGTGCCGTTTTCCATCATTGCACCGATCATCGTGGTGGTCTGCGCGATCGGCGCCTACACCGTGCACAACGCAATGCTGGATGTCGCGCTGATGCTGATGTTCGGCGTCATCGGCTATCTGTTCAAGAAACTCGATTATCCGCTGGCGCCGATGGTGCTGGCGCTGGTGCTGGGCGACATGGCGGAAAGCTCGTTCCGCCAGTCCATGCTGCTGTCGCGTGGCGAGGTCTCCATCTTTTGGTCCAACGGTCTGGTCGGCAGTATCTGCGGCCTGGCCATGTTGATGCTGTTCTGGCCGGTGATCACGAAGCTGTTGCACAAGCTGCGCAGCGGCAACAATGATCTCAATGGACAGCGTCCCGTGGAATAAGAAGGAGGGTTTGTCATGCCGGTGATCGCCATGAACCAGGAAATGGGTTCGCAGGGGAAGTTCGTCGCCGAGAGCCTGGCCGAAGAACTGGGGCTGGAGATTGTGCGTCACGAGATCATCGACCGCGTGGCCGAGAAGATGCATGTGCGCAAGAGCATGTTGCAGCGTTTCCTCGAGGGCAAGGCCGGTCTGCTCGAGCGCTGGGGCACCGACGAGGCCAGTCTGGCGCTGTTCAAGGCCGAGGAAATTCTTGAGCTGGCGGCCAAGGGCAATGTCCTCATCCGCGGCTGGGGCGCGACTCATGTGCTGCGCCCGATCCCTCACATTCCCTGTGTGCGCGTGGGTGCGCCGTTCGCAATGAGGGTGAAATGGTTGATGACCCGTCTGGATACGGATGATGAAGAGATGGTGGGCGAGGAAATCCGCCACAGCGACATGGCGCATCGCGCCAACATGCAGCATCAGTTCGGCGCAACTTGGGGCGAACCCATGCAATACGACCTCACCCTCAACACCGAGCGCTTGTCGGTGGCGACCTGCGTCGCCCAGATCAAGCAGCTGCTGACGCGACCGGAGTTCGAGGAAACACCGGAATCGCGCGCGAAACTCGCTAACCTTACGCTTGAATACCGCGCACGCGCGGCGCTACTCGCTCACGTCAAGACCGCCGACGTCAAAATCGTGATCAGCGCCGATCACGGCAAGCTGCTTCTCCAGGGTATTGTGGCCAGCGCCGACGAGCGTAAAGCCATCGTCGACGTCGTGTCCCATGTCGCGGAGGTCAAGGGCGTGGACAACAAGCTCAGGGTCATGAAGGACATCAGGATCTTCCCTTCGTCCAAGACTTAGAGAAGCTCTGATGAAGTCCCCTTGGGAGAGTGTAAAAGTTTTTGTGTATTCAGAAGTCGGTCTGTAAGCGATAGGGCCACACCCTCAGTGAATCACAGAGCGCAGATCAGTAATTATTTTCATCCGACGCGGTTACCGCACTATCTGTGATCAGGAGCTGGGCATGAAGTTACTGACCAAAATGATGCATTTGCAAGAGCAGCACGGCGCGGTGACCGATTCCATGCTGCGTGAAATGTCCAAGGAAGAGGGCGTTCCGCTCTACCGCCTGGAAGGTCTGCGCGGGTTTTATCCGGTGTTTCGCGCTACCCCCGGGCGCAAGATGCAGGTGCAGGTGTGCCGCGATATCGTTTGCATGATGAAAGGCGGGCCGCAGTTCTGCAGTAAAGTGAAATCCGCACTGAGCAACGCGGCCGATGTGGAAGTCGAAGAGGTTTCCTGCGTCGGGCGCTGCGATACGGCGCCCGCCGCCACGATTAACGAGGTACCCGTTTCCGGTTCGGTCGAAGCTATAACGGCCTACGCGACCGGGGGAAAACCGCTCCCCTCGAATGCACCTACTACTACCCCACGGCGTTGGTCCACCGATCCTTACGCGAATGAGAAAGAGCATTACAGCGTGATAAAAAAATTTCTCAAACCGGGCGATGACCGGCAACGCGACGAGGTCATCAATATACTGAAAGAGGCCGACCTGCGCGGACTGGGCGGCGCGGCGTTTCCCACCGGTATGAAATGGGATTTAACCCGCAAGGCCGTAGGCAGGCCAAAATATGTCGTGTGCAATGCCGATGAGAGCGAACCGGGCACCTTCAAGGACCGGGTAATACTGGAAGAGTTGCCGCATCTGCTCATCGAGGCCATGGTCTTGGCGGGTTGGATGATCGGCGCAACGGAAGGGATCATTTATATCCGGCACGAGTACGCGAAAGAAAAGAAGGCGTTGCAACAGGCGATTGAAAAGGCCCGCCGCTTTGGTGCGCTCGGCAAGAAGATTCTCGGTTCCGACACCGACTTCGACTTGCAGATTTTTGTTTCGCCCGGCGGCTATATCATGGGCGAGGAGACCGCTTTATTGGAGGCGCTGGAGGACAAGCGCGGCGAGCCGCGCAATAAACCGCCGTTTCCGGTCGATTATGGACTTTGGGGCAAGCCCACGTTAATGAATAATGTCGAAACTTTTGCCGCTATCCCGATCATTCTCGAGCGCGGCGCCGCCTGGTGGGGGGCGCAGGGCAAGGGAAATTACAAGGGATTGAAGTACATGTGCGTCTCCGGCGACGTCGCCAAACCGGGAGTATACTGTGTACCCTGGGGCACCACGGTGCACGAGCTTCTGACTTTATGCGGCGGCGTACCGGACGGCAAGGCCTTATACGCCTTTTCTCCCGGCGGCGCTTCCACCAACTTTTTACCGGCGTCCAAGCTCGATACGGCGCTGGATTTTAAAGCCATGCAGGAAGCGGGCAGCAGCCTCGGCACCGGCGCGATGGTATTTATGGCTGCAGGGCGCGATGTGTTGGAGCTGGCGATCAGCGAAGTAAAATTTTTCCGCAATGAATCTTGCGGCAAGTGCGTACCTTGTCGGGTCGGCAGTCACAAAGCCGTGGATTTGGTGGAGACAGCGCTCGCCGGCAAGCCGCAGCCCGATCTGGTGGCGCTGCTGCAGGATCTGAATTCCACCCTCGCGCAGACCTCGATCTGCGGTTTGGGGCAGGTCGCCATGGTGCCGCTGATGAGCGTGATTAATTATTTTCCTGACGATGCATTGCCGAGGCTGCAAGGCTCTGCCGGACGGAGGAAGTGATGGCGACGACCGCGCGAAAATTAATAAAGCTGACGATTGACGGGAAACCGGCGCAGGTACCGGAAGGGACTTCCATCTGGGACGCGGCGCGGAATATCGGCATCGATATCCCGGTGCTGTGCCATAGCCCGCGCATGCGCCCGGTCGGTGTGTGCCGGATGTGCGTGGTCGATATCGGCCTGCGGGTCATGGCGGCCTCGTGCGTGCGTCTGTGCGAAGAAGGCATGAACGTCGATGCGAGCTCGGCTAAAGTGGAAAAGCACCGCAAGATGCTGACCAGCCTGTTGTTATCCGATTATCCGGAAAACAGCGCGCGCGAATCGAGCACGGGCAACGACCAACTGCTGGCGCTGGCGCGCAAATTCGCCATCGAGCACATCTCTTTGCCGGACGGCGCCGCCGGTCACGCGCGCGGCAGCGACATGTCTTCGCCGGTGATTGCCGTGGATCATCAGGCGTGTATCCTGTGCGATAAATGTATCCGCGGCTGCGACGAGTTGCAGCATAATAACGTCATCACGCGTACCGGCAAGGGTTATGCCGCGCGTATCGCGTTCGATTTGAATAATCCCATGGGCGAAAGTACCTGCGTCGCCTGCGGCGAGTGCATGGCGGTTTGTCCTACCGGCGCGCTGACCAATAAACCCGTTACCAGCATGCGGGCGGCGGTGGGAAAACAACGGAATCAAAAGCGCGGTGAAGCATGAAGGCTTACTTCTTAAATGACATCAAAGCCGCCGGCAGCAGCGCGGTTGCCACGAAAAAAAAACCTGAGGTAAAGGAAACCGATTCGCTGTGCCCCTATTGCGGCGTAGGCTGTGCGCTCACGTTTGTCGTGGATCAGGAAAAAAACCGCATCCTTTACACCCGTGGCCGCGACGGCGCGCCCAATGCCGAGCGCCTGTGCGTGAAAGGCCGTTATGGTTTTGATTACGCCATGCATGAGCAGCGCCTGACCACGCCCCTGATCCGCAAGGCCGGCAGCTACCCCAAGGGGCCGCTTTCCGCCTTGGTGAAGGAGAGCACCGGCAAACACAAGCCGGGCGGACGCGTGGATTACAATGAGATATTGCCGCATTTTCGCGAGGCCGGTTGGGATGAGGCACTCGATCTCGCGGCCTCCCGATTAAAACAAATTCGCGACACCCACGGCGGCGGCGCGCTCGCCGGCTTCGGCTCGGCCAAAGGCTCGAACGAGGAGGCCTATCTTTTTCAGAAACTGGTGCGTGCGGCCTTCGGCACCAATAATGTCGATCATTGCACGCGGCTGTGTCACGCCTCTTCGGTCGCGGCGCTGCTGGAGGGCATCGGCTCCGGCGCGGTGACCAACGTCGTGCGCGACGTCGCGAACGCCGACGTCGCGATCCTGACCGGCTGTAACCCCACCGAAAATCACCCGGTGGCCGCCACGTTTATCAAAGATGCGGCGGTGAACGGCACTAAACTGATCGTGATCAACCCGCGCCGCCCGCAAATCGCCGATTTCGCCGAAATGTATTTACGGCCGAAACCCGGCAGCGACGTGGCGCTGTATAACGGCATGATGAACGTGATGATCGCCGAGGATCTGATCGACCGCGAGTTCATCGCCAACCGCGTGGACGGGTTCGATGCCCTGAAAAAAGTCGTTGCCGACTACACGCCCGAGCGGGTGGCCAAGCTCACCGGCTTGCCCGCGGAAGATATCATCCGCGCCGCGCGCCTGTTCGGTTCCGCCAAGGCCGCCATGATCTTTTGGGGCATGGGCATCAGCCAGCATACCTTCGGCACCGACAACGCCCGTTGCTTGATTGCGCTGGCGATGATCACCGGCAATGTCGGGCGCCCCGGCACCGGCCTGCACCCGCTGCGCGGGCAGAACAATGTGCAAGGCGCGTCCGATTCCGGCCTCATTCCCATGATGTACCCGGATTACCAAAGCGTGAAAGATCCGAAGATCCAGGCGAAGTTCGAGAAATACTGGGGCGTGAAACTGTCGCCCGAGGTCGGTTTGACGGTCACGGAAATCATCGGCGCGGCGCTGAAGGGTTCGGTCAAAGGCATGTATATGATGGGCGAGAATCCGTTCTTATCCGATCCGGATATCAACAAGGTTCGCAAGGCCTTGTCGGCTTTGGAGTTTCTGGTGGTACAAGACATTTTCTTGACGGAAACCGCGGAGTTCGCCGATGTGATTTTTCCGGCCAGTTCGTTTATGGAGAAAACCGGCACCTACACCAACACCGATCGCCGGGTGCAGATCGGCCGTCCCGCGCTGAAAATGCCGGGCGCCGCGCGCCAGGACTGGGAACTCATCTGCGAAATCGGCAACCGCATGGGCTATCCCATGAAATACACCTCGGTCGAAGAGGTGTTCGACGAGTTTGCCGCCTGCACCAACGAATACAAAACCCTGAGTTATCAGAACCTGGGCCCCTATGGCAAGTGGTATCCGTGCCCCGATCCCAAGACCTCGCAAGGCGAGAAGATAGTATTTGGCGACACCTTCCCATCGGGCAAGGCTAAGCTGGTTCCGGCCCAGGTCACCGAGCCGGATGAACTGCCGACGGAAGAGTATCCGTTTGTGCTGAATACCGGCCGCGTGCTGGAACACTGGCATACCGGCAGTATGACCCGGCGGTCTCAGGCGTTGGATACGATTGAACCCGAGGCGTTTGTCGAAGTGCATCCCCTGGACGCCGCCAAGCTTGGTTTGCAGGAAGGCGATTGGTTACAGGTGAAATCGCGCCGCGGTGAAATTACGCTTAAGGCACGGGTGCACGATCGCGCCACGCCGGGCTCGGTATTTATCCCCATGCATTTCCGCGAGGCCGCCGCGAATGTGTTGACCAATCCGGCGATCGACCCGATTGGCAAGATACCGACATTCAAATTCTGCGCGGTGCGTTTATCGAAGCATCTATAAATAATGTCCTGCACCATTTATATAATCAGTGAATGATAGTTAGGAGAACTCACATGGCACGACCTGCAAATGACGTAAAAGCCGCAACCGAGGCAAGCAAGCCTGAATCCGGGAAGAAAATTTCCGGCGGCCATTTGGTTGCCAAAGCGCTTCGGGCGGAAGGCATCGATGTAATCTTCACCCTGTGCGGTGGACACATTATCGATATCTACGACGGCTGTCTGGACGAGGGCATCAAAATCGTCGATGTCAGGCACGAACAAGTGGCCGCCCATGCCGCCGATGGTTATGCGCGCGTGACCGGTAAACCCGGCTGCGCGGTGGTGACCGCGGGTCCCGGCACGACCGATGCCATCACCGGAGTGGCCAACGCATTCCGCGCGGAAAGCCCCATGCTGCTCATCGGCGGGCAAGGCGCGCTGAATCAGCACAAGATGGGTTCGCTGCAGGATTTGCCGCACGTCGATATGATGAAGCCGATTACCAAGTTTGCCGCAAGCGTGGTCACCACGGAGCGCATCGCGGACATGATCAGCATGGCCTTCCGCGAATGCTACCACGGCGCGCCGGGACCTTCGTTTCTGGAAATCGGGCGCGACGTCCTGGACGCCGAAATCGACCTTGCCAAGGCAAGGATTCCCCAGCCCGGCCATTATCGCGCTTCCACCAGGAGTATCGGCGATCCGGCGGATATCGAAAAACTTGCCGATATCCTGGTGAAATCGAAGAACCCCTGTATCTTGTTGGGCACCCAGGTTTGGACTTGCCGCGGCACCGACGCCGCGATCAATTTCGTCAAGACGCTGAACATACCGGCATTCATGAACGGCGCCGGACGCGGCAGCTTGCCGCCTGGCGATCCGCATCATTTTCACCTGACCCGCCGCTACGCCTTCGACAAGGCGGACGTGATCGTGATCGTCGGCACACCGTTCGACTTCCGCATGGGTTATGGCAAGCGCCTGCGTAAGGAAGCGACCGTGGTGCAAATCGATATGGATTACCGCACCGTCGGTAAAAACCGCGATATCTCGCTGGGATTGGTCGGCGATGTCGGCGCGATTCTGGCCGCCGTCACCCAGGCCGCGAGCGGACGCAAGAGCAACGGCGCCGAGAACCGCAAGGCCTGGATGCAGGAACTGCTGGCGGAAGAGCATCGGATGAATAATGAAAGAATGCCAAAGCTTAAGTCCGATGCGCAGCCGATCCATCCGCTGCGCCTGTGCTACGAGATCAATGAATTTCTACGCGAAGACTCGGTGTACATCGGCGACGGCGGCGATATCGTCACCTTCTCGGGCGGCGTCGTGCAGCCGCACCGCCCCGGCCAGTGGATGGACCCGGGTCCGCTCGGCACCCTCGGCGTCGGGGTCCCGTTCGCCATGGCCTCCAAGACGGCGCAGCCGGAAAAAGAGGTGGTGTGCCTGTTCGGCGACGGCGCGTTCGCGATGACCGGCTGGGATTTTGAAACCATGGTGCGCTTCAACCTGCCCTTCATCGGCATCGTCGGCAATAACTCCGCGATGAATCAGATCCGTTACGGCCAGATTGCCAAATACGGACCGGAGCGGGGCGATGTCGGCAATAAGCTCGGCGACGTGCCGTTCGGCGAGTTCGCCAAGATCCTCGGTGGTTACGGCGAGGAGATACGCGATCCCAAGCAGATCCGTCCGGCGCTCGATCGCGCGCGCGCTTCCGGCAAACCATCGCTGATCAATGTCTGGGTCGATCCGGACGCCTATGCGCCCGGAACCATGAATCAAACCATGTACAAATAGTTTTGGGAGAAAAACCATGAGCAATAAAAAAACAATAGTGCGGACGGTGCTGGACAAAGTGCGCGCTGATAAGCGCACCGCACTGACAGCGCCGGAAGGCAAGGAAGTCTGCGATGCCTATGATATACCGGTGCCCAAAGAAGGTTTAGCAACGTCGGCAAAGGAAGCCGCCAAGCTGGCAAAAAAAATGGGTTTTCCGGTTGTACTAAAAATTGTTTCTCCTGACATACTCCATAAGACCGAGGCCGGCGGCGTCATTGTCAGCCTGAACAAACCCGCGGAAGTGGAGAAGGCCTACGCTAAAATCATAAAAAACGCCAAGGCTTATAAAAAGAACGCCAAGATTTTCGGCGTGCAGGTGCAGCAAATGCTGACGCAGGGCACGGCGCAAGAGGTCATTATCGGTGCCGTGACCGACCCCAGTTTCGGCAAGGTGGTCGCGTTTGGGTTGGGTGGCGTGCTGGTGGAAATTCTCAAGGACGTCACCTTCCGGCTGGCGCCGGCAACGCAACAAGAGGCGCTGTCGATGCTGGATGGCATCGCCGCGGCGCAGATCTTGCGCGGCGTGCGCGGGGCGCCCGGTGTCGACCGCAAGGCACTCTCCAAGCTGATCGTGAGCGTCTCGCAACTCGTGAGCGATTTCCCCGAGATCGCGGAAATGGATCTCAACCCGGTATTCGCGCGGCCCGACGGCGCGACCGCGGTAGACGTACGTATTGTCGTGAACTTTACCCCCGCCGCGCCGCGCTACCGCCCGACGCAGGAGGAAATCCTGAAGGCGATGAACCGTATCATGCAGCCGGACGCGGTCGCCGTGATCGGTGCGTCTTCGGAAGAGGGCAAGATCGGCAATTCGGTAATGAAAAACCTGATCAACGGCGGTTACAAAGGTAACATCTATCCGATCAATCCCAAGGCCGACGAAATACTGGGGAAAAAATGCTTTAAGAGCGTGAAAGACATCCCCGGCCCGGTGGATATCGCCATCTTCGCCATCCCGGCAAAGTTTGTCGCGCAGGCGTTGGCCGAGGTCGGCGAGAAAAAGATTCCGGGCGCTATTCTTATCCCCTCCGGTTTTGCCGAGATCGGAGAGACGCAACTGCAAAACGAGGTCGTGGCAGTGGCGCGCAAATATAATGTGCGCCTGATGGGACCGAATATTTACGGGTTTTACTACACCCCCAAGAACTTGTGCGCGACCTTTTGTACCCCCTACGACGTCAAGGGCCACGTGGCGCTGTCCTCGCAGAGCGGCGGTGTCGGCATGGCGATCGTCGGCTTCAGCCGCTCGACCAAGATGGGGGTGTCGGCGATCGTCGGCTTGGGAAACAAATCCGATATCGACGAGGACGACTTGTTGACCTTTTTTGAGCAGGATCCCAACACGCACGCGATCGCCATGCACGCAGAAGACCTGAAAGACGGCCGCTCGTTTGCCGAGGTCGCGAGCCGCGTGTCGAAAAAGAAACCGGTGGTGATGCTTAAGGCGGGACGCACGTCCATGGGCGCGCGCGCCGCCAGCTCGCATACCGGGGCGCTCGCCGGCAACGACAAGATTTACGACGATATCCTGCGCCAGAGCGGCGTGATCCGCGCCTACAGCATGCGCGACATGCTGGAATTCGCGCGCTGCCTGCCGATCATGCCTACGCCGAAAGGAGAAAATATCATTATTATTACCGGCGCCGGAGGATCGGGTGTATTGCTGTCCGACGCGTGCGTCGACAACGGCTTGCAGTTGATGAAGATGCCCAATGACCTGGACGAGGCATTCAAGAAATTCATCCCGCCGTTCGGCGCCTCCGGCAACCCGGTCGATATCACCGGCGGTGAACCGCCCAGCACGTATAAGAACACCATCAGGCTCGGTCTCGAGGATGAACGCATCCATTCGTTGATTCTCGGCTACTGGCACACGATTGTGACGCCGCCGATGGTATTTGCGGAACTGCTCGCCGAGGTGGTCGAGGAATGCCGGCAAAAAGGCATCAATAAGCCGGTGGTGGCGTCACTGGTCGGCGACGTACAAGTGGAGGAGGCATGCGCGTATTTGTTCGATCGCAAGATCGTGGCCTACCCCTATACCACGGAGATCCCGGTCGCTGTGCTCGGCGCCAAGTATCGCTGGGCGCGCAATGCAGGTTTGTTGTAACCGGTAAATTACCGCCAACGCCCTCCCTGATCGGGGGGCGTTTCCTTCTTTCTAGCTTTCTGCCGCTGCTAATGCGGTTATATCGCGGCGATTCTTACGCGTTCGGCTCAGACGATTTTCTCCACTTTTAATTTGCCTTTTTCCTCGCCCAGGGTCTTGTCGAGCAGTTTGACGCAGGCGTAGACCGCGTCGATGTGCGGCGTGGGGATCTGCGTGAGCCGGCCCAACTCGATCACGGCTCCGACCAGGGCGTCGATCTCGATTGCGCGTCCGATCTCGACGTCCTGCAACATCGACGTTTTGTGTTTTCCCACCTTCTCCGCACCGGCGATGCGTTTCTCCAGCGACACGCGAAACTCGACGCCGAGCTTGTTGGCGATGGTCTGTGCCTCGGTCATCATGTCGGCCGCCAGCTGGCGCGTCAGCGGAAACTGGCAGATGTCCACCAGCGTGGAATGGGTCAGGGCGCTGATCGGGTTGAAGCTCAGGTTGCCCCAGAGTTTGAGCCAGATTTCCGCGCGGATGTCTTTCAGTACCGGCGACTTGAAACCGGCCTTGGTGAACAGCGCCGTCACCATCTTTACCCGCTCGCTCTCGGTTCCGTCCGGTTCGCCAACCGGGAAGCGATTGCCTTCGATAACACGGACGACGCCGGGAGCGACGATCTCGGCCGCGGGGAATACCACGCAACCGAGAATACGCTCGACCTTGATACTGGCCATGAGCGTGCCGTTTGGATCCACCGTCTCGACCCGCTTGCCCTCGAATTCGCCGCCGTGCTTCTGGAAATACCACCACGGGATGCCGTTCTGGGTTGTGATGACAATGGTATCGGGGCCAAACAGCGCGGGCAGGCCCTTCGCGAGGGGTTCAATCTGATGCGCCTTAAGGGCCAGAATCACAATATCCTGCACACCGGCTTCGCTCAGGCTGCTCGTCGCCTTGACCGGGTGCGCCACGTGTTCGGCTCCGTCCTCCTCGATCAGCTTCAGGCCGTTCTGGCGGATGGCGTCGAGGTGCGCGCCGCGCTCGATCAGCGTGACTTCCTCGCCCGCGAGCGCGAGCTTGGCGCCCATCAAGCCGCCGATGGCGCCGGCGCCGACGACACAGATCTTCATGGATGAATCCTCCGCATCACTTGTATTGGTTGGTCAAGGTGCCAATGCCGTCGATGACAATCTCGACCTTGCTGTCGGGTTTCATGGAACCGACCCCGACGGACGTGCCGCAGCAGATCACGTCACCCGGATAAAGCGTTATGTCGCGCGAGAGCAGGCTCACGATCTGCGCCGGCTTGAAGACCATGTCGCTCACCGGGTAATTCTGCCGCTCTTTCTCGTTCAACAGAGTTTTTACACTGAGATCGAGTGGATTCACGTCCGTGGCAATGACCGGTCCGAAGACGCCGAAGGTGTCGAAACTCTTGGCGCGCGTCCATTGGGCGAAGCTCGGGTCCTTCTGGATCAGATCGGCGGCGGTGACGTCGTTAATGCAGGTATAGCCGAAGATGTATTGCACGGCGTCGGCTTCGGAGACGTTCGCGGCGCGTTTGCCGATCACGACCCCAAGCTCGCCTTCGTACACGACCTTGCCGGGATAGGAGGCCGGCACGCGAATGGTCTGACCGCCCGCGAGGAAGCTGTTCGGCGCCTTGAGGAAGTACAGGGGCTCGGGCGGGGTCGTGAGGTTCAGCTTGGTTGCCAGCGCGTGGTAGTTGTTCCACAGCGCGATCATCTTGGTGGGCACGCACGGCGTGAGCACCGTGACCTCGGCGAGTGGCACCGAGGCATTCGTCGCGCGGCTGCCGGCGAACATGTCGCCTTCGTGGACATGGATGAGGCTGTTGCGCAGGACGCCAAATCCGACTTGCCCGGCACGCTCAAAACGAATCCAGTGCATTTTAGAGTCTCCTTGCGGGAGTAATGTGGTGGCGATTCTTCGCCAGTGACCTGAGCGCAGTTGACGATGCCAGTATCGCTGCGAAATCGTGAGACGTATACTACCTTGCGGCGCCGCGGTTCGCCAACCGCGAGCTTGTTCCCGCGTGTTGAAATATGCAACCCGGCCGGAATAAATAATAATACGATTTCACCAGACGAAACGCATGCGCGATAACCAGTATCCCGGACGCTCGGTGGTCATGAGCACGCGCGGCATGGTCGCCACCAGCCAGCCGATGGCGACGCAAACGGGGCTGGCGGTGCTTCAGAGCGGCGGGAACGCCATGGATGCGGCGATCGCGGCGAGCGCGGTGCTGTGCGTGACCGAGCCGCAGGCGACCGGCATCGGTGGCGATTGTTTTCTGCTGTATCACGAGGCGCGCAACGGCAAGCTCCATGGGCTGAACGGCAGCGGTCGCGCACCGGCGCGCGCCACGTTGGAAGAATTCGAACGGCGCGGGTTGATGCAGGTACCCGAGCATGGCATCCTGCCGGTGATCGTGCCCGGCGCCGTGGATGCCTGGCAGACGGCTTTGGAGCGCTTCGGCACGCGCGGTTTCGAAGAGTTGCTGCAACCCGCGATTGCATACGCCGAGGACGGCTACGCGGTGACACCGGTGGTGTCCAAGGCATGGCAGAATCAAGAGGCACTGATCGCAGCTTACCCCGAAAGCCGGCGCGATTTTCTGGTTCAGGGTCGTGCGCCGGCGGCCGGAACCGTCCATTGTCAACCAAGGCTGGCCCAATCGCTGCGTCAGCTTGCACGCGGGGGGCGGGACGCTTTCTATCAAGGCGACATCGCCGCGGATATCGTGCGCTTCAGCCGCGCCCACGACGGCCTGCTCGATGTTGAGGATTTCGCCGATTATCGTTCGGAGTGGGTCGAACCGATCTTCACCGACTATCGCGGCGTGCGGGTCTACGAGATTCCGCCGAACGGCCAGGGTATCACCGCGCTGATGACGCTCAATATTCTCGCGCACGCGGATTTGAGCGGCATGCCGCACCTGGGCGCCGACCACCTGCATCTTGTCATCGAGGCCTTCAAGCTGGCCGCGGCCGAGCGCGATGAATACGTCGCCGACCCGGCGTTCAACGAACTGCCGGTGGAGAAGATGCTGTCCAGAGAGTTCGCCGCGGCGCAGTACGCACGCATCGATCCGCAGCGCGCCGCGCGTTATCCCATTGCACCGGCGGCGCGTGCGCACCGTGACACGGTGTACCTCAGCGTGGTGGACCGCGACCGCAACGCCGTGTCGTTCATCAACAGTCTTTATTATCCTTTCGGCAGCGGAATGGTCGCCGGCGATACCGGCATCATGCTGCAGAATCGCGGCGCCGGCTTTGTGCTGGAACGCGGCCATTTCAATTGCATCGCCCCGCGCAAGCGCCCCCTGCACACTATTATTCCGGCGATGGCATACCGCGGCGATGACTTATTGAGTTTCGGCGTGATGGGTGGGGCCTATCAGGCCATGGGCCACGCCTATGTCCTGAGCAACTGGGTCGACTTCGGTTTGGACCTGCAGGAGGCGATCGATGCGCCGCGGTTTCTGCCCGGCGGCGGAGCGCTGGCGCTGGAGCGCCCGATCCCGCAAGCGGTGCTCAAGGCGTTGCAGCGGCGCGGACACGCGGTGGGGCGCACCGAGTTGGCGCTCGGCGGCGCCCAGGCGATCCGCATCGACGCGCAAAACGGCGTGCTCCAGGCCGGTTCCGATCCACGCAAGGACGGGTGCGCACTGGGTTATTGACGCGCGAACTCAACCCAAGCCGAGTTTCTGCGCCAGACCGATGCGCTGCAACTTGCCGGTCGCCCCCTTGGGAATTTCATCCAGGAATAAAATCTTGCGCGGCACCTTGAAGTCCGCCAGCCGTTTCGACGCGAACTCGCGAATCTCTTTGTCGCTCGCGCTCCTGCCTTCGCGCAGTACCACGGCGGCGGCGACATCCTCGCCCAGTTTCGGGTGTGGCACGGCGAAGGTGACAACCTGCAGGATGGCGGGGTGATCCATCAGCACTTCATCCACCTCGCGCGGAGATATTTTCTCGCCGCCGCGATTGATGATCTCCTTCAACCGGCCCGTGATCGTGAGATAACCCTCGGCGTCCAGCACCCCCTGGTCGCCGGTGCGGAACCAGCCGTTCGTGAATCCCTCGGCGTTCGCCTTGGGATTGTTCTCATAACCCGGGGTCACGTTCGGGCCGCGGATCACCACCTCGCCGGTGGCGTTCGGGCCCAGCAGCTTTCCTTCTTCGCTCAGGATCGCCACCTCCGGCCCGGCGGCGATGCCCACGGTTCCGGGCTTGTGCGCGCGCGGCGGCAGCGGATTGCTGGTCATCTGGTGCGCGGCCTCGGTCATGCCGTAGGACTCGAGCACCGGCGCGTTGAACACCTGCTCGAGTTCGTGCAGCACCTGCGGCGGCAACGACGACGAGGACGAGCGGATGAAGCGCAGTGGATTTCGCGCGATGGTTTCGCGATTGTTCGTCGCGCGCCCGAGGATCGCCTGATGCATGGTCGGCACCGCCGTGTACCACGTCGGCCTGGCCTCATCCATCCAGGCGAAATACTTGAGCGCGTTGAAGCCGGGCACGCAGAACACGCTGCCGCCGGCGGCAAGCGTGGACAGCACCGAGCCGATCAGTCCGTGGATATGGAACAACGGCATGATGTTGAGTCCGCGGTCGGTGGCCGTCAGGTTCAAGGTGTCGCGGATATGCCCGGCCGAGGCGCAGACATTGCGCTGGGTCAACGGCACGATCTTGGGGCGCGAAGTGGTGCCGGAGGTGTGCAGCACCAGGGCGATGTCGTCCGGCCGGGCGTAACCGCCGGACGTGGCGGCCGCTGGATTGCCGCCTTCGACCGGGACCAGCTCGAACACCCCGGCGGGATCGCCGGCGGTGCGCACGATTTCGATCACGGGAATCGCAAGTTTCGTCGCGACACCGAGCGCGGGCGAGTTGCCGCCGCGCTCCACGATCAGGGCCTTGGCCTTTAGGTCGGACAGGTAAAACTCGAACTCATCGGCGCGGTAACCGGGGTTGAGCGGCGCCGCCGTCGCCCCCGCCGCCACCGCCACAAAGGCGGTGGCCATTTCCGTTCCATTCGGCAACACCAGCGCCACGCGATCGTCCCGCCCGATCCCGAGGCGGTTCAGGCCGGTCACGGTCCGCTCGACGTGGGCGCGCAGACCGTTGTAGGAGAGCGGCGGGCAACCGCTGGCCGCAAACGCGATATCCTCGCCATGGCCCGCGGCAAGCAATTCCTGGATCGTGTTAAAACGCTTCATGTCTCTCCTCGTTGATTGATACCGAAGTAAACGGGAAATGAGTTGCGAGAGATGTTAGAACAGTGCCGGGCGCGCTGCAAACCGTGTTTCATCATCTGCAAAAGCAATGAATAAACAGGCCCCCGTCAGCCGCCACCCAGGACCGTCGCACGGCTGCGGGATGTGCCGGCGCAGGCGCGGCGTGAGGGCGGGAGATGTGTGGGGATGCCGGAGAATTTGCACCGATTATCGGCAGGCCGTGACGCAGCATTTTTAATGAGTGCCTGGCGGCACAACTGGTGGGCACGGGTTCTTCCCGTCTCGTGCAATGGTAGCTAGCCATCACGGTGATTAAGATACAAGGGTGGGCATCGCCCCCGGCCTTCTTGTATTGAGGGAACCGATGGGCCTTCGTAACGCTACACGGCGGATACCGGGCCGACGGGGCGGGTGTTATACTTTTTCAAAGCACTGGAGGATTCGACGATGGCCACAGGCTCAAACCATATACGCATGTTAATCGACAAACTCGACCAGTTGCCGCCGGAGCGCGTGGCGGAGGTGGAGGATTTCGTGGACTTCCTGCGACACAAGGACCAGGACGGACGCCTGACGCAGGCCGCGGCGCAAACAGCGGCGCCGAGCTTCAGGAAGGTGTGGGATAACCCGGACGATGCGATCTATGACGCGCTTTGAGTTCGGGGATATTGTGCTGGTGCCGTTTCCGTTCACGGACCAGAGCGCCACGAAGAAGCGTCCCACCGTCGTTGTCAGCTCCCAGTCTGGTAGGTTGGGTTGAACGCCTTTTGTGAAGCCCAACATCACGGAGGACAACGAAGTCATGCGGTGCTACCGAGCCAATGCAGATGTTGGGCTTCATTTCATTCAGCCCAACCTACCGCGCTTGCCCAGGAAATACCACCGTCCCGAATGGCACTTACTTGAGCCAAATGTATGGTGGGTTAGCGTACGAAGCACGCGTAACCCACCGATCAACCTGAAATACATTCGGCGTAATTCGCTTTGCTCATTGCGCCCTACGCGGGCTTCCTTGAGTAGCGGCATCACGATCTGCACGCTTCGTATCTTCGTGTAACTGATCTACGGTTAAACTGGCAACGCGGCTGGAAGCGCTCCCTCGAGATCGCCCCCGTATATATTCATAGGTCCATATCGTCTCCGTGCTTTTCACATCTACAAGCCGAAACACCCCGTTTCCCGCAAAGTGGGTGTAGCCGCCATCACGGTCACTATGAAACGACTTCTCCACTCCCGCAACACCTGTCAGGACGGCGTCCGCTTGGGTTCGTAGTTCTACCACCTTGAATCGCGGTGACTTGATGAGAAGGATACGGATTTTCTCCCGCACTAAATCCGATCCCTCTTCCCTTCCCAGTTGGTCAACATAGACATGCCTGACGCTTGCCAGTTGTGGAAACTCGGCAGGGCGGTTTACGTCTTCTTTCGTATTTTTTTGGTGGCATCCGGTAGTTGGTGCAAGGATCACTGCTGCCACGCTAATGGTTAACAGCAATCTTAATGATCGGGTCATCTTATCGTCCTCCACTGTAAGAGTTCCTCATCAACAACGAACATAACAGCACCCGCACAAGAATTTCTCGGAGTGACACGTACTATTGACACCTGTGTAAGTAATGTCCTATCTTCTGGGCAGGAGGTGCACGATG
>CAYJBG010000017.1:0-23660 GCA_964368085.1 uncultured Acidiferrobacterales bacterium
GTGCGGAGCGCGAAGCCGTCCCTACGGGGACAAACGCAGGAGCAGTTTTTCCGCAAACGCAGGAGCAGTTTTCCGGCCGGTTGTTCAGGACATGGCCGGCGGCGCACACTATCGGCATGACGTTTCAGGATCATTTCTCCACCCAGGCGGACGCCTATGCACGTTTCCGGCCGACCTATCCGGACGCGCTCTATGCGTGGCTGGCTTCCATCGTGCCGGCGCGCGAACTCGCCTGGGACTGCGGCACGGGCAGCGGCCAGGCGGCGGTTGCGCTCGCCGCCCATTTCGCCCGGGTGATCGCGAGCGACCCGAGCCGCGAGCAGATCGAGCACGCTACCCCGCATGCGCGCGTTCACTATGTTGTTACAAGCGCCGAGCAGCCACCCGCCGAGGCGATGGGCGCAGATCTGGTGACGGTTGCGCAGGCGCTGCACTGGTTCGATTTCGAGCGTTTCTATCCGGCCCTCGAACGCGTGCTCAAGCCGGGTGGCGTGTTCGCGGCCTGGGGGTATGGGCTGATGCGTATTACGCCGGCGGTGGATGCCGTGGTCATGCACTATTACACGGACGTCGTCGGCGCCTACTGGCCGCTCGACCGGCGCCACATCGAAAGCGGCTACCGGAGTATTCCCTTTCCGCTCACGGAATTGGCGGCCCCGGAGTTTGAGATGACGGCGCGCTGGACGTTGGAGGATTTAATCGGCTATCTCGATACCTGGTCCGCGACCCGCCGCTATCTGACGGCGCGCGGCGAGCACCCGCTCCTGTCGCTGCGTCCGGCATTGGCCGAGGCTTGGGGCAGCGAGCCCGAGCGGCAGGTGGCCTGGCCGCTTTTCCTGAGGCTCGGACGTTGCGCTTAAGGGCGTACTTCAGACGGTCCTGGCCGCACCGGGTATAAGGCGGCAGCGCCTGGAAACCCACGATCTTTCACCATGTGAAATCCAAAGCGTGTTTCTCCCGCACACTCTGTGTGCTTTATGGCTTGCACTAACCCCGCATGTTGTCTGTAATGGACGCGTTTTGTTTTATGTCCCAATGGGGCTACAGTCGTGGGAGATATATCGACACCATACTACGAGACCCTCCTGCATAACGGAGGGATGCACAGGAGAAGCGTTACCCAGGGAAGTTGAAACAAGCCGACCAGCGCGGCATCCGATTTCGTGACCAGAGCAAACGTGGACACATCCTCCGATCACTCGGTTTCCCGCACCACAGCCGCCGGCGCGGTGCTCGCGCCGGTGATTGAATTTCTTGTGCGCCATGCGCCGTTCGATCGCATGGCCGCCACGCACCTCGAATTTCTCGCCCAACGGGTGCAGCTCGCTTTCTACGCCAGGGGCGAGGCGATCACCGAACCTGCCCAGGGCACGGCGGGACGGTTTTACATCATCAAGCAGGGGCGGGTACGCGGCGAAGTAGAGCCGGGCGGCGACCAGGATGCCTGGGAACTGCATGTCGGCGAATGCTTCCCGATCGGCGCCTTGCTGGCGCGCCGGCCGGTACGGATGGCGCAGCGCGCGATCGAGGACACGTTCTGCTTTGAATTGACGCGTGAAGATTTCGACACGCTCTACGCGGAAAGCCCCGAATTCCGGGATTTCTGCTCGCGCCGCCTCGCCAGCATGCTGGACCGCACTCTGCAAACGCTGCAAGCCACCATCACCGCTCAGGTTTCGGGCGATGCGCCGCATGGGGCAGCGCTCGCCAGCCTGGTGCGACGCGCCCCCGTAACCTGCCCGCCCGCTACCCGGCTGCGCGATGCGCTTGCGGTTATGCACGCCGAGCACGTGGGGTCGATCGTCATCACAGACGACTCGGGCCGGCCGCGGGGAATATTCACCCTGCATGACCTCCTGGCGCGGGCCGCGGAAAAAGAATTCGCGTTCGACACAGCCATCGAGCAGGTCATGACCCCGAAGGTATTAGCGCTGGCACCGTCGGACACGGTGCACGAAGCGGCGCTGATGATGGCGCGCGAATCGATCGGTCACGTGTGTCTGGTGGAATACGGACAACTGCGCGGTGTCGTTTCGGAGCGCGACCTGTTCTCGCTGCAACGCATCGGTCTCGCCAGACTCTCGCGGGTGATCGCGCAGGCGCCGGATGTCGACAGCCTGACGCGCCACGCGCGCGACATTCACCGGCTCATCGACCAGATGCTGGTGCAGGGCATCTCGGTGGCCCAGCTTACCCAGGTCATCACCTTGCTCAACGACCATGTCACCCGCCGCGTCATCGAGCTGGTGCTGGCCGAATCCGGCGCGCCGTCCGTGCCGTTCACCTGGCTGGCCTTTGGCAGCGAAGGCCGTCAGGAACAGACGCTCAAGACCGACCAGGACAATGGCATGCTGTTCCTGTTGCCTGCGGGCCGGGACGCCGAGGCGGTGCGCCAGGAACTGCTGCCGGTGGCGAAGCGCATCAACGCCGCTCTCGATCGCTGTGGCTATCCGCTCTGTACCGGCAACATCATGGCCGGCAATCCCGAGTGCTGTCTGTCGTACGAAGAGTGGCAGGCCCAATTCTCGCGCTGGATTGAGCAGGGAACGCCGGAGCATCTGCTCAAGGCCAGCATCTTTTTCGATTTACGCACGCTCTGGGGCGACGCGACCCCGGCCGTGGAACTGCGCCTGTGGCTGACCGGCCGGGTGGCGGAGAATCCGCGTTTCCTGCTCCAGATGGCGGAAAACGCATTGCACAACCAGCCGCCGCTCGGCCTGGTGCGCGAATTCGTGCTGGAGGGCGAGGGCGAGCATGCACACACGCTCGATCTAAAGCTGCGCGGCGCCACGCCAATCGTGGATGGCGCGCGCCTGCTGGCGCTCGCGCAGGGTATCGAGGAAACCGGCACGCTCGCGCGTTTGCGCGCTGTGGCACGCACCGGAACCTTGCACGCCGCCGAGGCCGAGGCCTGGTGCGATGCGTTTTCGTTTATCAATCTGCTGCGCATGCGCACCCACCAGGGGCAGGCGCGCCACGGCCTGACGCTGGATAATTACATCGATCCGGACAGCCTGAACGAGCTCGACCGGCGCATCCTCAAGGAGGCCTTCCGTCAGGCGCGCAAGCTCCAGGCCCGCATCCGTCTGGACTATCAGTTATGAGCCTGCTGACGCGCCTGTTTCGCCCCCAGGTCGAACTGCCCGAGGCACTGGCGCAGCGCGTGCACGCGTGGCGCGCGCTGTCCGGGATGGATGAGCGCACGCCGTTGTCGCAGGCGCGTTTCGTGGTCGTGGATGTCGAGACCTCCGGGCTGGATGCGCGCCGTGACCGGTTGCTGGCGATCGGCGCGGTGGTGGTCGAGGCGCAACGTGTATGGCCGGGCCACGGCTACGAGGCATTCCTGCGCGCCGCAACGCCGAGTTCGCGCGCGAACATCCTGGTGCACGGCATCACGCCGCATGCCCAGCGCAGCGGCAGCGCGCCGGAAGCGGCGCTCATGGGTTTCCTGGAATTCGCGCGCCGCGGTGTGCTGGTTGCCTTTCATGCGAACTTCGATCGGATGGTTCTCGATCGCGCCGTGCGCACCCAGCTCGGCGTGCGTCTGCTCAACCCGTGGATCGATGTCGCGCAGCTGGCGCCGGCGCTCGTGCCCGAGGCGCGTCTCGCGAACCGGCCGCTGGACGACTGGCTCGGGTATTTCGGCCTGCGCGCGCATGTCCGCCACAGCGCGGCGTCCGATGCATTCGCGACTGCCGAGATCATGCTGATTCTGCTGGCGCGCGCCGTGCGCCAGGGGCTCACGAGTGTGAGCCAGCTGCGCGCCGTGTGCGAGCGGCAGCAACGACTTCTTCCAGGAGGCAGGTCAGGAGGGGCGTGACACCCGGACGCGGATGTCCCTGTCACAATGGTTTTTCCATCAACAAAGAAGGAGAAGCAGCATGCAACTCACCGAGCGTCACCGCGAGTACTGGCGAAAAAACGTCAGGCTCACGGCCATCCTGCTCGCGATCTGGTTCGTCGTAACCTACGTCGTGGGCTTTTATGCGCGTGAATTCAACGCGATCACTGTGTTCGGTTTTCCGCTGGGCTTCTACATGGGCGCCCAGGGCTCGCTGATCATTTACGTTGTGATTATCTTTTACTACGCCCACTACATGAACAAGCTGGATAAAGAGTATGGCGTCGCGGAGGAGGACAAATAATGGCAACCCAAACACAATCCCAGTTTAACCAGCAGCTGAAGAAATATTACAGCGTCTACACCGGCGGCTTCATCGGCCTCGTCATCCTGCTGGCGATCGCCGAACAGATGGGCCTGACGCCCAAGTGGATCGGTTACAGTTTCCTGTTCGCCACCATCGGCCTGTACGCGGTGATCGGTGTCATGAGCCGTACCGCGGACGTGTCCGAGTATTACGTGGCCGGGCGGCGCGTGCCGGCGTTCTTCAACGGCATGGCGACCGGCGCCGACTGGATGTCGGCGGCGTCGTTCATCGGCATGGCCGGCGGCCTGTACATCCAGGGCTATGACGGCCTGGCGTTCATCCTCGGATGGACCGGCGGCTATGTGCTGGTGGCGCTGTTCCTGGCGCCGTACCTGCGCAAGTTCGGGCAGTTCACCATCCCGGACTTTCTCGGCGAACGTTATGGCGGAAACATCGTGCGTTCCGTGGGCGTGTTCGCCGCGATCCTGTGCTCGTTCACCTATGTGGTGGCGCAGATCTACGGCGTCGGCCTGATCACCTCGCGCTTCACCGGTATCGAGTTCGGCATCGGCGTGTTCGTCGGTCTGGGCGGCATCCTGGTGTGCTCGTTCCTGGGCGGCATGCGCGCGGTGACCTGGACGCAGGTGGCGCAGTACGTGATCCTGATCATCGCCTACCTGATTCCGGTGGTGTGGCTGTCGATGAAGGTCACCAACTTCCCGATTCCGCAATTGTCCTACGGCTATGCGCTGCAGAAAGTCACGGAGCGCGAGAAGGCGATCACCGTCGATCCGAAGGAGATCGAGGTGCGCACCATCTTCAAGGACAAGGCGGCGGCGGCCGACGCCAAGCTCAAAGATCCGGCGACGGCGTATGCCGCGGACAAGGCAGCGGTTGACAAGAAGCTCGCCGACGTCAAGAAAGACGGGAGGGCGACGCCGGAGGCTGTGGCGGCTGCCGAGAAGTCGGTGGCGAGTTTCCCGAAGGACGTGGACGAGGCCAAGAAACAGTGGACCAAGGACAAGGGTCTGGCAGCGCGTGCCGCGCCGCCACGCCCGCATGCCGAGGCGTTCCCGGGCAAGGATGAGGCCGCGAAGAACACCGCGCGTCTCAACTTCCTGGCGCTGGTGTTCTGTCTCATGATCGGTACCGCCGCCCTGCCGCATATTCTCATGCGCTACTACACGACGCCGAGTGTGAAGGAAGCGCGTGACTCGGTCGGCTGGTCGCTGTTCTTCATCTTCCTGCTGTACTTCACTGCCCCGGCGCTGGCCGTGCTGGTGAAGTTCGACGTGTACACGCATCTGGTGGGATCGAGTTTTGCCGATCTGCCGAGGTGGATTTCATCGTGGGCGGCAGTGGATGCGACGCTGGTGTCGGTAAAGGACGTCAACATGGACGGCATTGTACAGCTCGCCGAGATCGTACTCGGGCAGGACATCATCGTGCTGGCGACTCCGGAAATTGCCGGACTGCCGTACGTGATCTCGGGCCTGGTGGCGGCCGGTGGTCTGGCCGCGGCGCTTTCGACCGCGGACGGCCTGCTGCTCACCATCGCCAACGCCCTGTCGCACGACGTGTACTACAAGATGCTCGACCCGCATGCCTCGACCAAGCGGCGTCTGACCGTCGCCAAGGTGCTGCTGCTGGTGGTGGCGGCGATCGCGGCGACCGTGGCGGCGCAGAAACCGGCCGACATTCTGTTCCTGGTATCAGCGGCGTTCTCGTTCGCGGCCGCGGCGTTCTTCCCGGCACTGGTGCTCGGCATCTTCTGGAAGCGGGCTTCCAACTGGGGTGCAATCCTGGGCATGGTCGCGGGTCTGGGCATCACGTTCTATTACATGGCGACAACCCAGGCGTGGTTGCGCTCGCTGTTCGGCGTGACATCGCCGATCGCGGACAACATGTGGTTCGGGATCAACCCGATCTCGGCGGGCGTCTTCGGCGTACCGCTCGGGTTTGCGGTGATCATCATCGTGAGCCTGTTCACGGCAGCGCCGAGCAAGAAGGTTCAGGAGCTGATCGATCACGTGCGCTATCCGCACCTGAAGGGATCGGCAGCACGCTCTGGTTAATTTTCCGGCAATACGACTGGCAAGGGGCTTCGGCCCCTTGCCATTTTTTTCAGCCCTCAGTGTTCAGGTATTCGCTGCCAGCAGCGGATGACTGAACACTGATTGTTGCGAGGAATGTTTCATACATGCTGACACTGCTGGTAGTGCTCAAGGCACTGGCCGAGGTGGCCGGGCTGGCCCTGCTCGGGCAGGGCATCCTGTTCCTGCTGGCCGGCGCCAACCGCGAACAGAACGTTTTCTACCGCGTGCTGAAGACGCTGACGATGCCGGTATGGCGCGCGGTGCGTTTCGTGGCGCCGCGTTTTATCGTCGATCGGCACATCGGACTTCTGTCGTTCCTGTTGCTGGGGCTGGGCTGGTTTTTACTGGTCGCCTTCCAGGCCGGGCAGTGCCTGGACCAACTCGGGCATCCGAGCTGTGAACGGTTGCGGCAGGAATACATGGATCGCTGCGAAGCGGGCTCGGTCGAGGCCTGCGAATTGTTACGTCGCCAGAGGACGGCCCCGGAACCTGCCAGGCCGTGAGCGTCAGTGCACGTGGCGCAGGTCGGAGACCAGATGCGCGAGGTCGGTGCGCCCGGCGTCGCGAATCAGGCGGCGCGCCATGTGCCGGTCGAAGCGGTGCAGGTGCTCGACCACACCCTTGACCTTGTCCGGGTCATGGAGCGTGTGCCAGGCCATGCCGAGCTGGTACCATGCATGTGGATTCATCGGCTGCAGATGCGCAGTGCGTTCGAGGGCTCGGGCGGCCTCGGCGTGCCTGCCCAGCGCCGCGAGCGCCAGCCCGAGCCCGTACCAGGCACGGTCGAATTTTGGATCCAGTCGCACGGACTCGTGAAAGGCGTCAATGGCCTCGGCCGTTTTGTGTGATTTATCGTACAGAAAACCGAGATTGAACCACGCGGTCGAATTGCGCGGGGCCAGCTCGACGACCCTGCGGAATGCGGCCTCGGCTTCGGTGGTGCGCTCCAGCGCGGCCAGCAGATAGGCCAGGGCATGGGCGGCACGCGCAAAGCCGGGATCGGCGCTCAGGGCATCGCGGTACGCGGCCAGTGCCGCTTCCGGCTGCTTCAATGCGCGCAGCAGGCGCGCGCGCAGGTAATGGCGCCAGGCATCCAGGTTCATGAAGTGGTCTCAGGCAGGGAGCAAGCTCGGTCACCCATTGTGCGGGGCGCGGCGCAGTCGGGCAAGGCTTGGCCGGATGACTTGAGCCATTGCGGGTGTGTGTGCACAATCCCTATCAATTAAAGAATAGAGGCAGGAGGAGGAAACATGGCCAGGTCCAGGACGAAAACCAAAACCAAGAGCAAAACCAGGACGAAGTCCCGGGCGGGATCGAAAGCAAAGACCCCGAAAAAAACCATAACCAAACCTTTAAAGAAGACCCAACGGCGTGCGGCTGAGAAACCCGCAGTTCGATCTGAAAAGAGGACTGCGGCGGCGGCACCGCATGGCAAGGTATATCCCGTGCCGGCCGCGGTCGCCAGGCGCGCCCACATCGATGCAAAAAAGTACACCGCCATGTACCAGCGCTCGGTGAAAAACCCGGACGGCTTCTGGGCCGAGCAGGCCAAACAGTTTGTCAGCTGGTCGAAGCCGTGGACCAGGGTCTCGGACTGGAGCTTTGACGCCAAGAACCTGCACATCAAATGGTTCGTGGGCGGCAAACTCAACGTCTCTGTCAACTGTCTTGACCGGCACCTCGCCAGGCGTGGCGATCAGACGGCCATCATCTGGGAAGGCGACAACCCGAAGGACGACAAGAAGATCACCTATCGCGAGTTGCATGCCGAGGTGTGCAAGTTCGCGAATGTCCTGAAGGCGCGCGGCGTGAAGAAGGGCGACCGCGTGTGCATCTACATGCCGATGATCCCGGAGGCGAGCGTGGCGATGCTCGCCTGCGCGCGCATCGGCGCGGTGCACTCGGTGGTGTTCGGCGGTTTCTCGCCGCAGTCGCTGACCGACCGGATTCTCGACTCTGACTGTCGCGTGGTGATCACCGCCGATGAAGGCGTGCGCGGCGGCAAGAAGGTGCCGCTCAAGAAAAATACCGACGAAGCGCTCGCTAAGTGTCCGAATGTACACACTGTGCTGGTCGTAAAGCATACCGATGGCACGGTCGCGTGGAACGCGACGCGCGACGTTTGGTATCACGAGTTGATGGCGAAAGCTTCCGACAGCTGCCCGCCGGAGGAGATGGATGCCGAGGACCCGCTGTTCATCCTTTATACCTCGGGCTCCACCGGCAAGCCCAAGGGCGTGCTGCACACCACCGGCGGTTATCTGGTGTTCGCCGCGATCACGCACAAGTACACCTTCGATTACCATGACGGCGACATTTTCTGGTGCACCGCCGACGTCGGCTGGGTCACGGGCCATACCTATATCGTCTACGGGCCGCTGTGCAACGGCGCCATCTCGCTGATGTTCGAGGGCGTGCCGAACTACCCCAGCACGTCGCGTTTCTGGGAAGTGATCGACAAGCACAAGGTGAACATCTTCTACACCGCGCCGACCGCGATCCGCGCGCTCATGCGCGACGGCGATGCGCCGGTGAAGAAGACCAGCCGCAAGTCGCTCAGACTGCTTGGCACCGTGGGCGAGCCGATCAACCCCGAGGCCTGGGAGTGGTACTACCATGTGGTCGGCGACGGGCGCGTGCCGATCGTCGACACCTGGTGGCAGACCGAGACCGGCGGTCACCTGATCACGCCGCTGCCGGGCGCGACCCGGCTCAAGCCGGGCTCGGCCACGCGGCCGTTCTTCGGAGTTGTGCCGGGAATCGTCGATGACAAGGGCAAGCTGCTCAAGGGCGAATGCTCGGGCAGTCTCGTCATCACGTGTCCGTGGCCGGGAATCATGCGCAGTGTGTACGGCGACCATCAGCGCTTCATCGACACCTACTTCAAGACCTACCCGGGGATGTACTTCACCGGCGACGGCGCGCGCCGCGACAAGGACGGCGATTACTGGATCACCGGGCGCGTCGACGACGTGTTGAACGTTGCGGGTCATCGTCTCGGAACGGCGGAAGTCGAATCGGCGCTGGTGCTGCATCACGCGGTCGCCGAGGCGGCCGTGGTCGGTTTCCCGCACGACATCAAGGGCCAGGGTATCTATTGTTACGTCACGCTCAAGACCGGCGTCGCGGCCACCGAAGCGCTGCGCCAGGAACTGGTGCAGCAGGTGCGCAAGGAAATCGGTCCAACCGCCACGCCGGATGTCATCCAGTGGGCCCCGGGCCTGCCAAAGACCCGCTCCGGCAAGATCATGCGCCGCATTTTGCGCAAGATCGCGGCCAACGAGACGGACAACCTGGGGGACATTTCAACGCTGGCCGATCCGGCGGTGGTGGATGACCTGGTCAGGAACCGCGCGCACCGGTAACAGAAGAACAACTGTCACATAGACACAAGCAAGGCAATGAAGAATTTTCCAGAGAAACGTAGTGTCCTCAGCAGCAGGTATTTGTTTTCGTTGGCGCATGACTGAACCCATGATGATTGGCACGCGCGGCTGGAACCTGGCTTCCGGCGGCGATTTTTATCCGACCGAATTGCCGGACGACTGGCACTTCTGTTACTACAGCAACAACCTGCGCAGCGTGCTGGTGCCGCAGGAGACCTGGGACGCCGTGCAGCGCGCCGACGTCGCGCAGTGGCTGGAGGACAGCGATCCGGCGTTCCGATTCGTGCTGGAGTTGCCGGCTGAGTTGTGCGTGCCGCTCACACAGGCCGGCTGCAGTCGCGCGCTGGAGGCGTTTCTGGACAAGGCCGAACCGGTCGCGCCGCGCATCGCCGGACTTCTGTTGCGCATCAATTCGGATACCGAGGTACTGTCCGACTGGTTGGAGCATTTTCTGAATCGTCTTGGCGACATTGCGCCGTTGTGTGTCGATCTGCCGGATGGGCCATGGCGTGCGTCGAAGGTTTACGCCGTGCTCGAACGTCAGGAAGCGGGTCTTGCTTGGCGCTGCGCGCGCGAGGCCGCGCCGCATCCCGGCGGCCGGTTGATGGTAGCGCTCGCGCCGCCCGCGCCACTGCGCGAGGTGCGTCACTGGATTGAACGGCTCACACAGTGGCAGGGCCAGGACGCATTGGCCGGATTGTTTTTCGATGCGGGTGCGGCCAAGGTGGCGCAGGAAGCGCGGCTGATCGTCGAACTCATGAGAGTCTAGCAGAACCAATGTAGGGTGGGGCCCTGCCCCACCCTACATGATGGAGGAAGGATGGACGTTCTTGAAGCCATGCGCGGCCGCAAATCGACGCGCGCCTATCTCGACAAGCCGGTCGCACGCACGACCATCGAGGCAATGCTCGACGCCGCGCGCTGGGCGCCGAGCGGCGTCAACTGTCAGCCGTGGCAGGTGGCGGTGGTCACGGGCGCGATCAAGGCGCGCATCAGCGATGAACTGCTCGCCGCGCGCACGGCCAAGCAGCCGGAAAATCCGGACTATGCCTACTATCCGAAAGACTGGCAGGAGCCGTACAAGGCGCGGCGCAAGGCCACGGGGCTTGCGCTCTATCAGGCGTTGAACATCGGCAAGGATGATCCCCTTGCGCGTCTCAAGGCATGGAACAGCAATTACCATTTCTTCGGCGCGCCGGTGGGTTTGTTCTTCTTCGTGGACAAGGCACTCTCCCAAGGCGCGTGGGTGGACATGGGTATGTTTATCGAGAATGTCATGCTGGCGGCGCGCGGCCAGGGTCTCGAGACCTGCCCGCAGGCCGCGCTCGCCGAGTATCCGGACATCGTGCGCGGCATCCTGAATGTGTCGGAGTCACGCGCGCTGGTGTGCGGCATGGCGCTCGGCTACGCTGACGGCGCCGCGGCGGTGAACCACTACCGCACCGAACGCGAGCCGGTCAGCGCGTTCACGTCCTGGTATGAGTAGAAGCCGTTCCGATACCGGGCGGTCGTTTCCTAGTGAGCGTGCTCGCACACACTAACCATTCAGATCAACCGCCCCATCGCTTACCGGTACCGGCATACACCCATGGCACAACAAGTCAATGTTACCGTTCACCAGATCTCCGCGGCGACGTCGGAAGCCGCGGCACGACAACATCGCGTTCTTTGCGACCGTCCTGAATCCAAGGGCGGCAACGACAAGGGGCCGATGGGCGGTGAAATGTTTCTCATGGGGCTCGGAGGGTGTTTCCTGAGCAACCTGCTCGCCGCGGTCAAGGCGCGCGCGGTCGGCGCCTCGGATCTGCGCGTTGAGGTGATGGCGACACTGGTGGACGCCCCGTCGCGTTTCTCGGAAATTGAATTGAAGGTCAGCGGCAATTATCAGAATCGCGATGCAATGAACAAGCTTGTCCTGATCGCCGAACGCGGCTGCATCGTGGCGAACTCCATCCGCGACGCCGTTAAACTGACCGTTTCCCTCGCCTGACGGCCACGGCTCCTCTCCGTCCTGGCAGGAATTGCACGAGCAGGCGGGCGGGTCTTATTTCTCGAGCAGGCGCGGCATCAACTCGACCAGGTTGCAGGGACGGGTCCGATAGTCCAGCTGCGGCTGAATCAGCATGTCCCATCCGGTCCGGCATGCGCCGGGAGAGCCCGGCAGACAAAAAATGTAAGTGCCGTTGGATGCTCCCGCCAAGGCGCGGGATTGAATAGTGGAAGTCTTGATTTCCTCGTAGGACAGGACGCGAAACATTTCCCCGAATCCATCCAGCTCCTTGTCGAGGAGCGGCTTGATGGCTTCCGGGGTGGTATCGCGACCCGTGACACCGGTGCCACCCGTGGTGATGACCGCTTGTATGTCATCTTGTGCGATCCAGCGCGCCAGGATGGCGCGAACCTTGTAAATATTGTCGGGAACGATGAGTTTTTCCGCCAGCCGGTGCCCGACATCGGAAAGCCGCTGTACCAGCGCCTTCCCGGACGTGTCCGTATCCTCGGTGCGTGAGTCGGAGACCGTCAGCACCGCGATATTCAGGGGGATGAACTTGCGTTCTTTTGTCTGGGTGGATGACGGTGTCATTAACTTACTCCTTGTTTTCGGCTGGGGATATTGTCGAGTCGGCGACGTCCATGGAAGTTCAAAGAATCCCGTGGAACGGCTGCACGTCCACGAGTGTTCCGGGTTCTACGGTCACGCTGTCCCGGGGCAGGATCACAAAGCAGTTGGCGGCGCTCATGGAACGAAGCACGCCGGAACCCTGTTGTCCCGTGGCCCGCACGACCAGTTCCCCGGCGGCATCCCATTCAAGAATGCCGCGCTGGAATTCCGTGCGCCCCGCGCGTTTGTGCAGGCGCGACACACAGCGCACCTTGAAAGTGGCCGCGGCCGGACGCGTGTCGCTCTGGCCCATCATGCGGCGCAGCGCCGGCTCCACGAACTGGTAAAATGTCACCATCACCGAAACCGGATTGCCCGGCAGGCCGAAAAACGCGGCACCGCGCACGCGTCCAAACGCCAGCGGGCGACCGGGTTTCATGGCGACCTGCCAGAAGCGGATCTCGCCCAGGGCGTCGAGCGTTTCCTTGACGTAATCCGCCTCGCCGACCGACACGCCGCCGGAGGTGATGATGGCGTCGGCGGCGTCCGCCGCCTCGATGAACGCGCGGCGTAACGCCGCGGGGTCGTCGCGCACCACGCCCATGTCGACGATCTCGACGCCAAGACGCGTGAGCATGCCGTAGAGGGTATAGCGATTGCTGTCGTATATCTGGCCTTCGGCGAGCGTCTCGCCGACCGAGCGCAGCTCATCGCCGGTCGAGAAGAACGCGACTCGCAGGCGCCGCGTGACGCGTACTTCGGCGCGCCCCAGGGAGGCGAGCAGGCCGAGATCGGCCGGCTGGACACAGCGCCCGGCGGCGAACGCGAGCTGGCCCCTGGCCAGGTCTTCGCCGGCGGCGCGCACGTTTTCGCCGCGCCGGTGGCCGGCGCCGAAGGACGCGTGCTCGCCTTGGCGCTGCACCTGTTCTTGCATGACCACGGTGTCGGTACCCACCGGCAGCGGCGCGCCGGTCATGATGCGCAGGCACTCGCCGGCATTAACAGCGCCCTGGAACGGCGCGCCGGCCAGGGCGCTGCCGATCACGCGCAGACTCACCGAGCCACTCGCCGGCAGGTCGTCGGCGCGCAGCGCGTAGCCATCCATGGCCGAGTTGGTGTGCGCCGGCACGTCGATGGGCGAATGGATGTCTGCCGCCAGGACGCGCCCGAGCGCGCTGCGCAGCGCGACCGTTTCGGCGCCGCTGACCGGTGTAACCTCGTCGATCAGCCGGCGCCGGGCGTCTTCGACCGAAAGCGCCTGGGCGGCGTGCTCGCCGACGCCGCTTTCCGGGGGGGAGGCGGGGATTGGCGGCATGGCCTTAGCTCCGGCTGCGCGCCTGCGCGCCGGTCGCGCGCCGGCGCTCGGGCGAGTCGAGGGGATATTTCAGGATAAAAGCGGCGATGTCTTCGGGGCGGTTGAGGTCGAGCATGGGAATGCCCGGCTTCACAAGCAGCGGCGCGTCGCTGGCGATAGCGATGATCGAGCGGTCCAGCGTGCAGAGCAGGGGATGACCGAGACTGGGGCGATGCAACTCGATCTTGGGAATGGCCTCGGCCTTGAAGCCCTCGACCAGGATCAGGTCGAGGTTCTCATGATCGAGGCGATCCAGAAGCGCTTCGAGTCGCGGCTCGGAACCGTCGCCGGTTTCCGTCACCAGCGCCCACCGGTGGCGCGAGGCGACGAGCATCTGGACGGCGCCGGCCTTGCGCAACTCGAAACTATCCTTGCCCGGAATGTCGGTGTCGAAAGAATGGTGCGCGTGTTTGACCACGGCCACGCGCAGGCCTTGCGCGCGCAGCTGCGGCAGAATCTTTCGCAGCAGCGTGGTCTTGCCGGTACCGCTGTAGGCGGCGATGCCGAGTATCGGGATCTGCGCCCGGCTCGGTATGTGCTGCGTTTCCCGCAGGCGCGTTTCCAGCGCCCGGTGCTCGTCGGGGCTGTTGACGTTGACGAAGGCCCCGGGGCAGTCGCGGAAATCCGCCAGCGCCACGCGGTGGCGCGCGAACCAGAGATCGATCTTGCGTTCGCCCGCCTCGAGAAACACAAGCAGGCCCGGCAACAGCGAACGCTTGAGCATCAGGAAAACCGGATGCGTACGCTCGCCGTCGTGCGCCACGGCGACGTCGGCGTCTTCGCGCACCAATGCCGCGCCAAGCCGATGCACCAAATCATCTCCGATCAGCGGCGAGTCGCAGGGAACCGTCACGACATAGGACGTGGTCGCCACCTGCAATGCGCTCGCGATTCCGGCGAGCGGGCCCTGGTAACCGCCGACCAGATCGGGCACGACGCGGAACCCAAGCGCCGCGTAGCGTTCCTGGTTGCGGTTGGCGCTGATGAGCATCTCGCCGACCTGCGGGCGCAGGCGTGCAATCACATGTTCGACCATGGGACGCGCATTGAGCGCCACCAGGCCTTTGTCCTCGCCGCCCATGCGGCTCCCCCGGCCGCCGGCGAGTACGACGCCGGTGATATCCGCGCGCGGAAATGGGCTGGCAGTCATTCGCGTCATTCTATCAGGCGGCTGAAAAAGTTCACCCAGCGATCTTTTGGCGCTTATTTCGATTTCGGCAGTCAAGTGGGTGGACACGCACTGTCGAATAAATTAGCAGGTTGTTGAAAAACAACCTGCGTGCGGCACATGGATGTGCCGCCATTTTTCAAACACGCCGTATGTGTTTGAAAAATGAAGCAAAGCAAAAATGATGCCGTGCAGGATGCACAAATGCCGCGAGCGCAGGGATGCGCGGGAGCGGCCATTTTTTGCTTTGTGCCGTACAGGAAGTACCAATGCCGCGGGCGCAGGGATGCGCGGGAGCGGCCGGGTTGAAAAAGCCCATGGATGGGCTTTTTCAACAACCTGTTAGAGCCGCAGCCAGCCATGCTTGTTGGTGTAAACCCCGCCAACTCCTACCGCGTCGCGGCGACCTCCATGCCGGAGAGGCACGCGTCTTAGTCATTCCTTGCGGATAGGTTCGCGTCCCGGCGCCGAGGTCCCGGCCCCGTTCATCCACTTTTCGCGTTAGGGAAGAATTGTTGCTGTCCGTTGATCTTAAAACTCGCGATCGCGGCTTGACCCTCGGGTCCGATCAGCCAATCGATGAAGGCGCGACCGGCATCGGCTTTGACCTTCGGGTGCTTCGCGGGATTGACCAGAATCACGCCATACTGGTTGAACAGCTTCGGGTCCCCTTCGACGACGATCCGGTGGTTCACCTTGTTCTTGAAGCTGCTCCACGTAGCGCGGTCGGCGACGGTGTAGGCGCTCATGCCGACGGCGGTGTTGAGCGTGGGACCCATGCCCGAGCCGGTCTCGCGGTACCATGAGCCGCTCGCGGCTTTGGCGTCCACCCCGGCCGCCTTCCACAGCCCGAGTTCGGCCTTGTGCGTACCGCTGTCGTCGCCGCGCGAGGCGAACAGTGCCTTGCCCGCCGCGATCTTCTTCAACGCCGCGGCGGCGTCCTTCATCCCGGCAATGCTCGCCGGGTCGCTCTTGGGACCGACGATCACGAAATCGTTGTACATCACATCGTAGCGCGTAACGCCCCAGCCTTCGGCCACGAACTTTTCCTCCGCCGGCTTTGCGTGAACGAGCAGCACATCGCCGTCACCGTTTTGCGCGTTCTTGATCGCCTGACCGGTGCCCACGGCGATGACACGTACTTCGATGCCGGTCTTTTTCTGGAACATGGGAAGTATATGGTCGAACAAGCCCGAGTCCTGAGTCGAAGTGGTCGATTGAACGATTATGAACTTGTCCTGCGCCGCCCCGGTTTCCACCGAGCCGAGCAGCAGCGCGATCGTGAGGATGGGTACCACGACAAGGAGTCCGAGAGGCCTGGCTCGTTGCAACATTTAATTTCTCTGATTGTAGAAAGTTAAAGGACGATTCGGCCCTCGAGGAAGGCCTGGGCCTCCGCGGACGCGGCGTGCGCAAAGAAGCGACCGGCCATCGTCTGCTCGGCGATGCGCCCGCGGTGCATGAAGAGCACCTCTTGCGCCAGGCGCCTGGCCTGGCCCACGTCGTGGGTCACGAGAACCAGTTTCGTGCCGCTGGCGCGGGCCTGCTGCAGCAGCTCTTCGATCGCCAGCGTGGAGGCCGGGTCGAGGCTCGCCGTCGGCTCGTCGAGAAACAGAATCTCGGGCGCCATGCTCAGGGCCCGTGCGATGGCCAACCGCTGCTGCTCGCCGCCGGAGAGCACGCGCGCGGGGCGCTCGGCCAGGTGCTCCAGGCGCGCGGCTTGCAACACGGCGTCGAGCCGCGCGCGTCGTTCCGCCGGCGCCACCCCCCGGACGTCCAGGGCGTAGTGTATGTTGGCGGCGACCGAACGGCGCAGCAGGACCGGCCGCTGAAACACCATGGCCTGGCGGGAAGCGATTTCACGATCCGCCGGCCGCCCCGACCACAGAATTTCGCCTTGCGTGGGCCGGAGCAGGCCGTGCAGCAGGCGCAGCAGCAGGCTCTTTCCGGCGCCATTCGGACCCATGATCGCGGTCACCGGCCCGGACCGTAAGGTGATGTCGATGCCGTCAATAAGACGCTTGCCGCCCGCTTCGAACACGAGGTCCTTCGCCTCGAGCGGCAGGCACGACCCGGGGACCGTCACGGACGGAAGCAGGAACGGTACGGCTCTCACGACATCATGCATAGGCCGCCCTCACGGCCGTGGCTTTGAAGGCCATGACACCGGAGTTCACGAGAATCGACAGACCGACCAGAATGATGCCCAAGGCGAGCGCGAGCGCAAGATCGCCTTTGGAAGTCTCGAGCGCAATCGCCGTCGTCATCACGCGCGTCACATGGGCGATGTTGCCGCCGACGATGATGACGGCGCCCACTTCCGCAATCGCGCGGCCAAAACCCGCCAACGCCACGGTCAGCAGGCTGTAGCGACCGTCCCAAAGCAGGGTCGCTACCGCACGTGCCGGTTTCACGCCCAGCGAGCGCAACTGCTCGTCGTACTCGGTGTTCAAATCTTCCACGACCTGGCGTGTCAGGGCCGCAATGATGGGCGTGACCAGCACCGCCTGCGCGATGATCATCGCGGCCGGCGTGTAGAGCAGGCCCATGACCCCCAGCGGGCCGGCGTTGGAGAGAATCATGTAAAGGAGCAGACCGATCGCGACCGGCGGCAACCCCATCAGCGAGTTGAGCAGGACGATGACAGCGCCGCGCCCAGGAAAACGGGCGACGGCAATAGCCGCGCCGATGGGTAGACCGAACAGGCAGGCCGCGACCACCGCGGTCAGACTTACCCGCATCGACAGCACGACTATATCGACGAGCGTGGTGTCGCCGCTCGTGATGAGTTCCACGGCCAGTCGAAACGCACCCGCGAAATCTTGCATACTTCTACGCGATTTTTTTCGGTTTGCCGGCGAGACCAACCCTCGACACGAGTCTGGCTCCGGTCGGGTCGACTACGCTGATACGCCGAGGATGACACTCGACGCCTTGATGATTACCATCGCTCGCTTCTTGCCAATTTTCATACACCACCCAGCTCGCCTGGATTTCGATTACGACATCACTCCACCGGCCAGTGCCCAGCCGGCGCCGACGCACCCCGGGCCTGGGGTTTCCGGCGATAGTTATGATGTGAGCGGTGTTCATGATACATATTGCTCTGCAATTCCAATGCCATGCATAAAATGCGTTGGAGTTGCGGTGGGTACGGAGGCGGTAAAAAATTGCAGCAATATTCGCTTATTGACTGTCGCGACATTTTGATACATTGTTTCTGCCGTTTGCATCAAAATGACCCATGTGTTTAATCTTTCAACTGACTTGCTGTTGTTCCTCTCCTCTATTTTCGATGACGCAGCAAGATGTCGTTTGTCGAGCTGGGTAAGAGCCATAAAACAAACAACGTGGAGCTCCACACCATGTCTTCGATCGCCGAACACAGTTCCGTTTCCGCTCCCGTCATGGACCGGGGCGCGACGCCGGCCATAAAACGCCAGGTATCGATCCTGATCGTCGACGACGAACCCGGCATCCGTAATTTCCTGCAACGCGCGCTGGCCAAGGAATACGGCCTGGTCGAGGTCGCCGATAGCGCCGAAACAGCGGAGCAACTGCGCCGGCGCTGCCACTTCGATGTGTTGATCGTGGACGTGAGCCTGCCGGGGCATTCGGGGCTCGATTGGATCCAGAACCTGGGGCGCGGCAATGACTGCGCCGAGGTGATCTTCATCTCGGCCTATGCCGATTTGAACGTGACCCTGGGCGCGCTGCGCGCCGGTGCCGCCGATTTCATCATCAAGCCGTTTCGTCTCGAACAGATGACCGCGTCGATCGAGCGCTGCCTCCAGTGCCGCGAGATCAAACGCGAGAACGCCGCGCTGCGCCGCCGGATCGACCATGGCGCGCACGCGGAGGCTGGTATCGTCGGCCAAAGCGCCGCGACGCAGGAGTTGAGCCGCCTGATCCGGCGCGTGGCGCCGGCGGCGGCGTCGGTGCTGTTGCAGGGCGAGACCGGCACCGGCAAGGAGTTGGCGGCGGCCGCGATCCATCGCCTGAGCGGCCGCACTGGGGCGTTTGTGCCGGTAAACTGCGTCGCGATCTCGCCGGAGTTGTTCGAGAGCGAGCTGTTCGGCCATACCAAGGGCGCGTTCACCGGCGCGCACCAATCGCGTGAAGGTTTGTTCGTCGCCGCCACCGGCGGCACGCTGTTCCTCGACGAGATTTCCGAGATGCCGCTGGCGTTCCAGGCCAAGCTCCTGCGCGTGCTCGAAAGCCGGCAGCTGCGGCCGGTCGGCGCCGATCGTGAGATTCCGGTGGATGTGCGGCTGGTGGCCGCGACCAATCGCGATCTGGCCGCGCTGGCGCACGTCGGACGTTTTCGTGAAGACCTTTACTACCGGCTCAATGTGGTGCACTTACGTTTGCCGACGCTGCGTGAGCGTGCCGCCGATGTTCCCGAACTCCTGGAATATTTTGTCCGCCGCCTGGCGATCGAGCTGGGCGTAAAGCCGCATGTCTTCGAGGCCGAGGACCTGCGACGGCTGCAGGCCTATCCGTGGCCCGGTAACGTGCGCGAGCTCAAGAATCTGGTGGAACGCACGCTGTTGCTCGGGCAGCCGCCGTGGGAAAGCCTGGAGACAGCCACCTCCGGCGACAGTGCGGCACCGGCCGGCACCGGGTTTCCGCTCGAATGGAGCCTCGATCAGGTCGAGCGCCAACACATGCTGCGCGTGTTGGAGGCCGCCGGCGGGAATAAATCCGAAACAGCGCGGCGACTCGGCATCTCGCGCAAAACCCTCGAGCGCAAACTTTCGTCCTCGCCGGGCGGCGAGCGCGACTCGAGCCACTGAGATCCGGTTGTGTGGACCGCGCTGCACCGACGCATCCGTTCGGGGCTGCGCTATAAGCTGCTGGCGCTTGTCATCTTGCCATCGCTGCTCGCCTTGGCGGCGACTCTGGGGTATGCCTTTTACTGGGTCAACGCCTACACCCTCGATATCCTCCGCGCCAACGTCAAGGATAACCTGGCGTTGGCGCGGCATGCGCTGCGTGAGGTTCAGCAAGACTATCAGACGCAATTGAAACAACTGGCCGATTCCGAAAGTTTCCGCGCCCTGCTGGCCGCGGGTGACGGTGCGGGCGTACAGCGCGCGTTGCGGCGCCTGCATCAGGAAAAGGGCTTCGCGTTCGTGCACCTGACCGGGCTGGCCGGGAACTGGTTGCACGAACCGGCCGGTGCGCCGTCCCAGAGCAGCAAGCCGAGCCCGCTCACGGATCGGGCGGCGCGTGGCTTGGCGGGTGGGGCGCTCGAACTGTTTCAGTTCGCGGATCTGATGCGCGAGGGTGCGCTGCTGCCCGCTCGCGCCGACATGGCGCCGCGCGCGCTGGCCGCGGCGCCCGCCGGTCTTACAGAGCAGCGCGCCCTGATGTTGCGCGTGGTAGAGCCGGTTGTCGACCGGCAAGGCAGGGTCGTGGCGGTGCTCGACGGTGCGGTGTTGCTTAACCACGACAACGGCGTGACGGACGCGATACGCGCGCGCGCGTTCAGCGCCGGCGCGCCCGAAGCAAGAGAAGCGATGGTAGCGTTGCTTCTCGATCGCACGCGCATCGGCTCGACCGGCGCGGGCGCCGTGGGCGGACAGGTCTCAATTGAGCTGCGCGACCAGGTGATGGGACGCGGCGACACCTGGGTAGGACGCGACCTGATCGGCGAACGTTGGTTCATCTCGGCCTACGGGCCACTGTTCGACGTCCACGGCAGCCGCATCGGCATGCTGCAAGTGGGGCTGCCCGAAGACGCATTTGACGCCAGTCATAGACGCGCCGCGGCGCTGCTGCTGGGCATTTTTCTGGCGGCCACGCTGATCGCGGCCGCCGTAGCGCTGCGCAGCGCGCGTTCGGTATGGCGGCCGATCGAGAAGATGACGGCGGTGGTGCGCGCCATGCAGGCCGGCGACGACCAGCGCATCGGACCGGTGCGTGCGCCCGATGAGATCGGCGAGCTGGCGCGCCAGTTCGATCTCATGCTCGATCAGCTGGCGCGCCGCAACCAGGAGCTCAAGCGCGCGGCGGCGACCCTGGAGATCAAGGTCACGGAGCGCACCTGGGAACTCGAAACGAAAAACATCGACCTCGAGCAGACTATTCGCCTGCTGGAGCAGACGCGCGAACAGCTGCTGACGGCGGAGAAGTTGTCCGCCCTGGGCGTGCTGTCGGCCGGCGTGGCGCACGAGATCAACAATCCCATTGCCGTGATCCAGGGCAACCTGGAGGTGCTCGCCGCCGAACTCGGTGACGCCGCCAAGCCGGTTGAGCGCGAGATCGAGCTGATCGCGCACCAGGTCGATCGCATCCGCCACATCGTCACCAGCCTGTTGCAGTTTGCGCGGCCGGCGGACAGTATGGCCGCGATCGTCGAGATCGACGTCAACCGCGTGGTCGGGAACGTGCTGCCGCTGGTTGGTCATGCGTTCAAAAAGAAGGCCATTGTGCTGCATACCCGGTTGCACGCGAGCGGCGTAATCCGCATCAACCAGTACGAACTCGAACAGGTGTTGATTAATCTGCTCCTCAACGCCGCCAACGCGGTGTCGTCCGGTGGACGGATCGAGGTGGAGACGGACGATTGCGACGGCGGCCGCGTCGCGATCCGCGTCCGCGACGACGGCGCGGGCATACCGGCGGCGCTGTTGACGCGCGTGTTCGATCCATTTTTTACCACCGATCCGCGGCACGGCACCGGCCTCGGCTTGTCGGTGAGTTACGGAATGATTCGCCGCTACGGCGGCGACATCACCGTGGAGTCAACGGTCGGAATGGGCAGCGTGTTTCAGCTGTGGCTGCGTCGCGAGCCGATCATGGCCGATGCGGCCGCGGCCCGGCACGCGCCGCCGCCGGACGATTGGCGCGCGGCGCTACCATTGGAAACCCCGGAGGCAGACCATGAGCGACACGACAAAGTTGGATGAAGAGCACTTCAATATGGAGATACGCAAGCTGCTCAAGCAGGTTGGCATCACCTCGCAGCGCGAAATCGAGCGCGCGGTGCGCGCGGCCCTGCAGGGCGGGCGGCTCGCAGGGACCGAGACGCTGAAGGTACACGTGACCCTTTCGATGCCCGATCTCGGCGTCGTGCATGTGGTGGACGGCGAGATCGTTTTGGTGTGAAGCCGGCCGTGGCGGCTCATGGGACCGGAATCGGCTTGCTGCTTTCCCGGAAAATCATGGCCAGCGAGCAGTTTACCCTTCGGTGGCATTCCGCAGGGGTGCATGAACGCGAACCGGCAAGATTATGAACGCCGACTCAGAAAGCATGCCGGGTGTTTACAGTGCGGATGGCGATCTTGTGCATCCCTACCACGGTGGCGAATACCGTCTCGCCGACATTGTCGCGTGTTTCGAGCTGGGTCGCCTGGAAAAAGAAACGGGGCAGACAAAACTGGCGCTCGATGCGCGCGAATTACGTCTGCTGAAGACGATGGCCCACGCTTACAGTTTTGATTACGAAGACGGCTTCATCGAAATGTGTCTCGACATACATCGATACACGGAAAAGTTTCCGGGCCCATCATTCAGCTTTCGAGAAGTTCCAAAGTGATGTGATCGCCGAACAGATTCTCGGACGAATGGCTTGAGGTATTGCCGGAAAGGACTCGTTTTTGCCGATGCCGCGCCGCTCCCTGTGAGCGGTGTCTGGCGAGTGGGCGCGCTAGCGCCCCGCGCCCCGCGGCTTCGCCTTGAATATCGGCATGAAACTGCCGCTGGTGCCGATGATGACAGTGAGGCCCACGTAGTCCGAGCCGCTGTGGTTGGTCGGCGAGAACGTCAGCTGGAAGTTGCCGACATCGACATCCTTGAACGACTCCAGGGCCTTGATGAGCGTCTCGCGCGTAAGGTCGGTTCCGACGCGCCGCATTCCTTCGACCAGGATCTTGGCGGCGATGTAACCCTCGATATTGTTGAACGACGGCTTCAGGTCGGGGGCGTTCTTTTTCGCGAGGGCCGTGAACTCCTTGGCCACCGCGAAGCCACTGTCCCAGGGATAGGGCACAACCTGCGAGATGTACACACCGTGACCGTCCGGCCCGAGTTCTTGCGCCAGCGCGTCGCTGCCGACGAAGGATACATTCAAATAGTCCGGCCGCAGGCCGGTCTTGTTCATCTCTCTGATGAAGGCGGCGCAGGATTTGTACGCGCTTACCATGATGATGGCGTCGGGGCTGGTCTTGGCGATCGTCTTCGCGGCGTTTCCGACTTCCACCGTGTTGCGCTCCACCGTTCCCATCGCGACAATCGGCAACTTGCGCTTGTCCATTGCCAATTGCACCCCGCCGAGGCCCGCCTTGCCGTAGGCGTCATCCTGGTAGAATATGGCGATCTTCTTCTTTCTGTGAGACACCAGAAAGTCGACGAGCGCCTCCGTTTCCTGGTTGTAACTGGCCCGCACGTTGAAGATGTTCCTGTTGACCGGGTTGCGAAAACCCTCGGCGCCGGTAAAGGGCCCGAAAAACGGGATCTTCGCCTCGTTGACGAGAGGGATGACGGCGTAGCCCGTCGGCGTGCCGACGTAGCCGAAGAGGGCAAAGACCGCGTCTTTTTCGATCAGCTGTTTGGTGTTGGCAATGGCGCGCGCGGGTTCGTAGCCGTCGTCGAGAGAGACCAGACGGATCTTCCGGCCGTGCACGCCGCCGTTACGGTTTACTTCATCGAAGTAGAGCTTCGCGCCGTCGCGCATGTTTTCGCCGAGCCTGGCCGCGGGTCCGCTGAGTGCGGCCGATTGGCCCAGCAAGATCGTATCGGCGGTCACCCCCGGGGTCGCGGCATAGGCGGAGTGCGCGCTCACGCCCGCCAGCAGTGAAAAGCCGATTAAACGCAAACATTTCTTATTCATGGCCGGGGGGGGGGGGCGGGCGGGGGGGGGGGGGGGGGGGGGGGGGGGGGGGGGGGGGGGGGGGGGGGGG
>CAYJBG010000018.1:0-23476 GCA_964368085.1 uncultured Acidiferrobacterales bacterium
GCACGGCGCCAACCGCAGCGGACGCCCGTTTACCGGCGATTTCGCCGGCATCCTGCTATACCAGACACTCCACAAACACGGCTTCGCCAGTCAGGCCGAGGCGTTAAGCCGTAATGACGGATTGGAACTGCGCAACTGCCGCATTACCAATGCGGTGAAGTGTCTGCCGCCGGGGAACAAGCCGGAGTCCTGCGAAATTCGCGCCTGCAACCGCTATCTGCAGACCGAACTGCGAGCCATGCCGGAAGGCGCGTTGATCCTGGCGCTGGGCGGCATCGCCCACAAGGCGGTACTGCAGGCGTTCAAGCTCAAGCAAACGGACTATGCGTTCGGTCATGCGTCCGAACACCGGCTGCCGAATGGCTTCAGCTTGATCGATTCTTATCATTGCAGCCGTTACAACACCCAGACCCGGCGACTCACCCCGGCCATGTTCGACCTGGTGGTGGCGCGCGCGCGGCAGCTGCTGGCGCACGGACCGTGACGGTTTTCGATCCCAAGACCTTCGTCCTGAGTCTCACCGGCGCCCCCGGCGTCTACCGCATGCTGAATGCCGAAGGCGCGGTGCTGTACGTGGGCAAGGCGCGCAACCTGCGCAAACGTGTCGCCAGCTATTTCACACGCGGTGCGCACAATGCGCGCACCCAGGCCATGCTGCAGCGCGTTGCCGCCATGGACGTGACGGTCACACATACCGAGAACGAGGCGCTGCTGCTTGAAGACAACCTCATCAAGACCCTCAAGCCGCGCTACAACATCCTGTTGCGCGACGACAAGAGCTACCCGTTTATATTTCTTTCCGCGGACAAATATCCACGCATCGCCTTCCATCGCGGCGCGCACCGGGAGCAGGGCAAATATTTCGGGCCCTATCCATCGGCGTCGAGCGTACGTGAAAGCCTGAACCTGTTGCAGAAGGTGTTCCCGATACGCCAGTGCGAGGACAGTTTCTTTCGTAACCGCTCACGACCCTGCCTGCAGTACCAGATCAAACGCTGCACCGCGCCCTGCGTCGGCTACATCGGCCCCGAGGCCTATGCCGAGGATGTACGCCATGCCGCCCTGTTTCTGGACGGTGAAAGCCGGACCGTGGTTGAGGAAACCACCAAGCGCATGGATGCCGCGGCCGCCGCGCTGGATTACGAAGCGGCCTCGCGCTACCGCGACCGGGTAGCGATGTTGCGTCAAATTCAGGAGCGCCAATCGGTAAGCGGCACGGCCGCGGACACGGACATCATTGCCATTGTTCAGGAAAGCGGCGTCGCCTGTGTCGGCGTGACGTTTATCCGCAATGGCCGCAATCTCGGCAGCCGGCCGTTCTTCCCGCGCCTCGGCGAGGCGACCGATGACGGGGAGATTCTCGCCGCCTTTCTCAGCCAGTATTATCTGGGCAAGCCGGTACCGGCGGAAATTTATCTGAACCATGCCGTTCCCGAGAAGGACTGGCTCGAGGCAGTTTTTACCCAGCAGGCCGGGCGAGTCGTGCGGCTCACCAGCCAGCCGCGCGGTTTGCGGCGTCGCTGGGTAAAACTCACCGAACTCAATGTACGCGACGCCCTGCGCCGGCACCTCAACGATCGCGCCAGCCTGCGCAATCGCTTCGAGGCGCTGCAGGAGGCGCTGGGTCTTGAGGCGCTGCCGGAGCGCATTGAATGTTTCGACATCAGTCACACCCAAGGCGAGGCCACCGTGGCCGCGTGTGTGGTGTTCACGCCGGAAGGGGCGTTGAAGTCGGATTACCGGCGTTTCAACATCGAAGGCATCACGCCGGGCGACGACTACGCGGCCATGGCGCAGGCGGTGACCCGTCGTTACCGGCGTCTGCGCGACGAGTCCATGGATGGGCGAGCTAGCCCGCGTCGGGAACAGGTGGTCGAGGGGCAGGGCGACGCGGCCGGGCGCTTCCCGGATATTTTGCTCATCGATGGCGGGAAGGGACAGCTCGATGTTGCCGAAACGGCTCTGCATGAGGAGGGAATAGAGGGCGTGCTCCTGATGGGCGTGGCCAAAGGGGAAGAACGCAAACCCGGCAGGGAGCGGCTGTTCTTGTCCGGGCAGGAGGCGGCCACTATACTGCCGACGGATTCGCTGGCGCTGCTTCTGATTCAGCAGATCCGCGACGAGGCGCATCGCTTTGCCATTACCGGCCATCGCCAGCGCCGCGCCAAGGCGCGCACCACTTCGGTGCTGGAAGCCATCCCCGGAATCGGCGACCGGCGGCGCCAAGCCCTGCTCAGGCATTTGGGTGGCCTGCAGGAGGTGGTGCGCGCAGGGGTCGATGATCTGGCGCGCGTACCCGGCATCAGTCCGGGCTTGGCGCGCCGGATTTTCGTAACATTTCACGAAGGGGAAAGCTGACAGTGCTGTGGAACACGCCCAATCTGATCACCCTGTTGCGGATATTCCTGATCCCGATTTTTATCGCCGCTTACTACCTGCCATTCCGTTGGGCATCGCTGCTGGCCATGGTGTTGTTCGTGCTGGCGGCGTTCACCGACTGGCTGGATGGCTATCTGGCGCGCCGCCTTAACCAGTCTTCGCCATTCGGAGCCTTTCTGGATCCAGTGGCCGACAAGTTGATGATCGCGAGCGCCCTGGTGCTGTTGACCTCGGACGCGCGGGTGCACAGTCTGGTTCTGGATTTCCGTCTGTTCGCCATCGTGGTTCTGATTATCATCGGGCGCGAGATTACGGTTTCTGCCCTGCGCGAGTGGATGGCCGAGTTGGGCGAACGGGCGAGGGTGGCGGTTTCGTTGCTGGGTAAGTTCAAAACCATCGGCCAGATGGTCGCAATTCCCTTTCTGCTGTACCGCGAGCCGCTGTTCGGACTGCCGGTGTTCCGGATCGGTGAGCTGCTCTTGTACCTGGCTGCTGGGCTTACACTCTGGTCGATGGTGATCTACCTGCGCGCCGCCTGGCCAAGCCTGACTCGTTCCCGGCGTACCTGACCGGTGGCTTGACAGCCCTCTGACGGGCTTTAAAATACGGCGCTCGTATCTCGTATGCGGGAATAGCTCAGTTGGTAGAGCGCAACCTTGCCAAGGTTGAGGTCGGGAGTTCGAGCCTCCTTTCCCGCTCCAGATCCCGGGGAGGCATTTGTCCTCCCTTTTTTTATTTTTAGTTTTATCGTCCTGAATTTCGGCTGGGTGGCAGAGTGGTCATGCAGCGGCCTGCAAAGCCGCGTACGCCGGTTCGATTCCGACCCCAGCCTCCATTTTCTCTTCCAAGGAAGTCCAGCAACATCCAGTAATGTCAGAAATACGGCGTAAATCATGCGTTTTACGCCTACCCAGTGTCCGGTGTCGTACTGAAGAATTCATTGACATCTGGGGGCATGTGGGGGCATTTTAGGGGGCATCGGGGATTTTCTGAAATACGATGCCCCCAGAACCGCGGTCAAGACTGAAGCAAGTCGCCGGGTTTGATGCGAGGTACGACAAATGCCCCTGACTGATACAACGATCCGCAACACCAAGCCTGGCGCCAAGCCAAAGAGACTCTTTGACAGCGGCGGCCTCTACCTCGAAGTTTCGCCGTCCGGTAGCAAACTCTGGCGGCTTAAATACCGCATCGCTAAACGGGAGAAACGCCTCGCCTTTGGCATCTATCCCGAAGTCTCGCTGAAGGATGCCCGCGTGAAGCGGGACGACGCCCGCAAGTTGCTGGCGACAGGCATTGACCCCGGCGAACACCGCAAGGCGGCACAACAACTGGACGCGAGCGGTTTTGAAACGGTCGCACGCGAGTGGTTCACAAAGTTCTCACCCAGTTGGTCACCCGATCACGCCGAAAGGGTTATCCGCCGACTTGAGCGCGACATATTTCCGTGGATCGGCCCACGGCCGATAGGCAATGTCACCGCCCCGGAGTTACTCACCGCGCTGCGCCGCATCGAGAGCCGCGGGGTAGTGGAGACGGCACACCGGGCCATGCAGAATTGCTCACAGGTGTTCCGCTATGCCGTCGCCACCGGTCGGACCGAGCGTGACCCTACGGCCGATCTGCGCGGCGCGCTGCCGCCGGTGAAGGGCAATCACTTCGCATCCATTACAGATCCAAAGGCCATTGGCGAATTGCTGCGCGCCATCAACGGCTATCAAGGTTCATTCGCCACACAATGCGCCTTGCGTCTTGCGCCGCTGGTATTCGTCCGGCCCGGTGAATTGCGCCGGGCCGAATGGGCCGAGTTTGATCTGGATGCCGCCGAGTGGCGTATCCCCGCCAGCAAAATGAAAATGCGCGTGATCCATGTCGTTCCACTTTCAAGCCAGGCGGTAGCAATTCTGCGCGAGCTTCACCCGCTCACTGGCAGCGGCAGATACGTTTTCCCTGGCACTCGTACCAACGATCGGCCCATGTCGGAAAATACCGTGCTCGCGGCCTTGCGCCGCATGGGTTACGGAACCAACGACATGACGGGGCACGGCTTCCGCAGCATGGCTTCCACGATCCTGAATGAGCAGGGCTGGAACCGGGATGCCATCGAACGCCAGCTTGCACATGCCGAACGGGATAATGTGCGCGCCGCTTACAACTACGCCGAGCACCTGCCCGAACGCCGGAAGATGATGCAGCAATGGGCGAACTATCTGGACAAGCTGAAAGCCGGGGCGGAAGTGATTCCGCTGCACGGTCACATGGCTTGAGGCTCTGGCCCCACCTTGCCTGACGAAACAAAACGGCAAGGGGTGTGAATGCCCATCCTTTATCTAAAGGCTTCTCCTTTCCTGGCCCTAGTGGTTGCTGTTTCAATAATGTGCTCGATAACCCGCTCCTTAGTCTTCCACTTCATAACTAGTTTACCGGGGTCCATCCCATATTCCGCCACGATGTCGCGCAACTGCTCTAGTTCAAGGGGCGCGAGGCGTTGGCGTAGCACTTCGTCTCCTTCCCGATATATGGCGACAGGATCAAAGGCCGCCGGAGCCCGCCTTCCGCCCTTTCCCTTCCTGGGAGTATCAACGTCGCCTGCGGCCTTTAAGGCTTCAAGGGCCGCCGCTAATTTTTCTGCGAATCTCGGATTCCGCCGGGCTTCTTCGAGAATGGCATCGAATAGAGCAGCAAGTCTAGTTTCGAGAGTCATCCTTCTAATGCCTCCCATATTTCTTTTGCAAGCGCCTCATACGCATCTACCTGCCACTGATAGCCGTACTTCTGTTTCAGTGTCCGTCGGCCCGCAGCGAACTCAGCGGCGCTCGCAATCTGGTTGTTTTCTTTGATGACGGTCTTGAAGAGCGGTGCGTCTTTCCCTTCTTGGAGACGCTTTACGACATTTTGATGCACCGTGGATTGTTCACGGTATTTGGATACGACGATACCAAGCGGCTCAATCGGTTCCGCGATCTGCTGGGAAAATTCGCGAACGCGCTTCACGATCTGGGGAATGCCATAGGTAGACAGCACGTCGGGGATGGTCGGGATCACGTAGCCATTCGACATGCGCAGGCCATTGAGGGTGATAACCCCAAGATTCGGCGGACAGTCGATTAACACGATATCGTAGTCATCCACGATGGGTCGAACAGCCCGGGTTAGGAGGTCAATTGGATTGATTGCGTAAAACCGACCTGACGGCACAGTCGCCAAACGATCCTGTACGTCGATAAGATCGAGGCTCGACGGAAGTAAATCGACGCTGTTTGCCGACTGAACGTCTGAAACGCGCTTTTGGAGAGTTTTGCCAAGGTCGAATTTCGGATTGTCCGGGTCAAGCGCGTCCTTGAAAAGACGGGCCAATGTATGATCCTGTTTGTTCAGTTTGGCCCACCTCTCTTCGCCGATCAGCATGGTCGTTGCGTTCGTCTGCGGATCAAGGTCAATCACAAGCACCTTCTTCCGCAGCAATGCCGAATAGACTTCGGCGAGAGCGACCGTCGTATGGGTCTTGCCGACCCCCCCTTTCAAGTTGATGGTGGAAACTACATGTGCCATAGGAACCCTCCTCGTTCTGAGCCAAGCACGCACTTGGGAGCGCCGGAACACCGGGCCGGATTTGAGTTCAGCAATCGGCTTTGGAAAGTCAGAAAAGCGGGAACGCCAGTTGGCAACAGCCTGCCGCGACACCCCCGCCAAGTCGGCGATTTCATTGATTCCCAGCAGGTCTTCGCCGATACCGTCCGTCATCTACCACCTCATCTGTGAACTCTGTACACAATTAAGTGTGTACGCTGTTCACAGTTCTGTCAACTCCGTTATGCGGAGGGGAGCCCCCTTGGGGGACGGATGGGTGCGGGGCGCGAGTATGGGGAGCGGAAGACGCGCAGCGGCTGAAGCCCCACGCGCAGCGACACGCCGGGCGGGCGGGGGATCAAAAACAAGTGAAGGCAATTTACACATAATGCAAATTATGCGGGCGCGAGCCGGACAGCGCGTTTTTTTGCGCTGCGCATAATTCCTAGCATTATGTTGAATTGCCGACCACCGAACATGGCTGGGCAGGCAGCACCGAAAGGTGAACGAAGCCGGGTACACACGCGGGCGGGAAAGCGCAGCCCGCAGCGGAGCCGCAAGCCCTTGGCCCCGTTGTTTGGGGCGAAGGGCGCCGTGGCGGAGTGCGGGCGGAAGCGGAGGGAACGGCATCGAACGAAGCCGCTGAGGGCATTGCGCAGGTGGCGAAGGCCGCAGTTTGGCCGTAGCCGCCGGAGCATTGCCCGGCGTGTCAGGCCGGCACCGCTGTAGCCCGGCGCGACGCTTGCCGTGCAGCCAGCAAGCGGCGTGACGGGCGGTCCGGGATCAGCTCACTAGCTCAGTCAAAGAGCTAACAACCCGGAAACGCACCTCCTCGAAGTTCTTGAAGTGCCGCTTGCCGCATTCGATGCGCAGCTCTTCAATGGGCCGCAGCAAATCGAGCTGCACATGATCGCCGCTACCGGTCTTCTTGGTCTCGGCGACGAAGTACAAGGTCTGGTCGTTGCGGTAGGCCAGCGCCCAATCCGGATTGTACGTTCCGACCGGCGTCTCGATCTGGAACCAGCGCGGCAGCTTGATGTAGAACAGCACATCGTCGTTGTCTTCGCAGGCTTGCGCGAACAGCCGTTCCGGGCCGGAATTGGAATCGATGACGATGTGCGAGAAGAGCGTCTTGTCCTGCTTCTCCACCGCCTTCACGTTGGACGCGAACACGTCCATCAAGTCGTCGCCCTCGAAGCGCCGCATTTCATAGGCCAACCCCTGAACCTTGAAATACTCCACGCCGTCCACCAGGACTTCGCGTTTCACGGCGTTGACCGCTTCCGCCGTGTGCTCGATGAAGGCTTGCGGATTGTTGACGGCATCGGCGAGCCGCCCGGAATCGAGTAGGATGCGCGCCACGGTTGACTTCGCCAGCCCGGTCTTGGCCTGCACTTGCCCGACGAAGTCCGGCATGATGTACTTCGCCTCCACGGTCTGGGTGCGAAAGCCGGTCTGCGTACCGGTCACGCCCGACGCACCGATGGAAATGTCGGCGCGGGTCAGTGCCACCTTCGGCCGCTCGATGGCGGGCATCTTGTCCTTGATCCGCTTCGCGGACTTGTTGGTCAGGTCGGCGGTGCTGTAGTTGACGCGATAGCGCGTGCGTGCCCGAATCTTTTCCCACAAGTCCAGAAAGCGGCTATCCGTGTCGTAGCCCTTCTTGAGTCGCACCGTCACCTTGTCGCGTTCGTTCTGCACCATTTCGGGCTTGAACTTTACGCCGGCTTCGACCATCTCGGTCTGCAACTGGTTGGCAAAATCCTCGTAGCTCTCGTTCGCGATTACCGTCAGGCGGTTGATGCCCCGGTCCTGGACTCGCACAAACTCATCGCCAATACTTTTCACGCACAGGCGCAGGCCGCGGCCAATCTCCTGTCGCTTCTTTATATCGGAACTGGATTCGGCCAGTGTGCAAATCTGGAAGACGTTGGGATTGTCCCAGCCTTCGCGCAGCGCGGAATGGCTGAAAATGAAGGCGAGCGGTTCACTCAGGTCCAGAAGGCGCTCTTTGTCCCGCATGATGAGTTCAAAGGTACTCGCCTCCGCATCGGCATTGGTCTTGCCGGTCACGGTCTCGAACGGAGAAACAGCGCGCTTGTCCTGCGAGAAATAACCGTTATGCACTTGGGCCGCCTCATGCAGCATGAGCCCGGCATAGTCGGGCTTGGCGCGATACTGTTCGTAAACCTCCTCGAACCATTCGGCGAACTTGCCCTTGGCCGTAGTGCCGTCCTCACCATAGCTGCGATAGTTCGCCACCCGGTCGATGAAAAACACCGAGAGCACCTTGATACCCATCGGGTGCAACCGCAACGCCTTCTCGAAGTGGCGGCGCACGGTGGCCTCGACCTGCAAGCGCAAAATGGCATCGGTCAGTGCGCCATGAGGGTGCCCCAGGCGCACCCGTATATCATTGGCGAAGGTGACATAGCCTTCGCCCGCGTCAATCTCATTGACGATGAAGCCGTCGCGGTAAATCTCGCGCTTGTTGGAGAACTTCTCGGCGTAGAGGTCATCGCCGTTCTTGACCGTCACGGTCCTTTTCGCGGGGCCGCTGGCCTGATTGACCCATAGGGTGAGCTTGGCCGATACGCTGCGAGCGCCTTTCCTGAAACTCTCGACCTCGATGAAAGCCTGGTTGGCGTCTCTCAGCTCGATCACCGAATCCACACCGATCTGCTTCACCAGCCCCAACTCGTAGGCGCGCACCGGGTCCAGCGAATGGATCAGGTTGTAGTGGTGGCGGTGCGTGGCCGAGTAGCGCAGCGTGCACAAGGGGTTCAGGCGTGCGATGGCCTGCTTGCGAATGTCGGTTTCCAGATTCTGCGGTTCGTCCAGAATCACAATGGGGTGCGTGGCTTGGATAAACTCGATGGGAGCCACTCCGGTTTCACGCACCTGGTTGATGACGTTGCCCTTGGACTTCTTGCGGCCCTTACCCGCCTCGCCATTGCCGTTCGCCTCGGCCGAATCCTTGGCGAAGGCGTCGATATTGATGACCAGAATCTGAATCGCATCCGACAGGGCGAAGTTGCGAAGTTGGTTGACCTTGGCCGAGTCGTACACCATGAACTCGGTGCGTTCGTAGTCGTAGAGCGTCTGCAAGTGTTCCTTGGTGATTTGCAGGCTCTTCAGCACGCCCTCGCGAATCGCCACCGACGGCACCACGATGACGAACTTCTTGAAGCCGTAGGTCTTCGATAGCTCGTGAATCGTGCGCAGGTAGACATAGGTTTTACCCGTGCCGGTCTCCATTTCGACCGTGAAGTTGGGAAACGCGCCCACCGGCGTGCCGTCGTCCAGCGCCATTTGCTCCAGCGCGGCGGATGGCTCAACGCCGTGATTCTTCTGCACCGCATGCAGGTTTTTCAGCCATTGCGTATCGTCGATCACACGTTGATTTGCCACGCCGGTTTCGGTGAGCTTCAGGCTCGATAGCTCGTCATCTCGCGTTACGGCGATTTGCGAGGCATCCGGCTGGCCTTCAAACAGATCCACCACGGCGCGGATGGCTTCGAGTTGAAAGTCCTGGTTGGCGTCGAATTGCAGCTTCATAGTCGCGCATTCACAGGCAGGTAAACTTGATGCCCGCGTCGCGGCATTGCAGGTCCAGATTGGTTTTCAACGTGTCCGAATCGTGGAACACGCCGTCAATGGCGATGATCTCGCGCGGTTTCATGTCCACCAGCGGCTGAATCATGGCCTCCGCGAACGGCTCCAGCACGAACAGCATCTTGCGTTGGTGGATAGCGAACACCCTGCCACCGGCCACATCCAGCGTTTCAACTGGTGCGGTCAGCTCCTGACCGAACTTCAGCAGCAGCTCACAGAGTATGTCCTCGACCTGCGCGCCCTCCTTTTCAGACTTGGCGAACATCTGCATTTGCTCCGCCAGTTGCTCGGGGGTGTCGATGCCGTCGCCGCGCCATTGTTTGAAATTGGAGGGGGCAAGCCTAAACGACTTAAACCCTATGTCCTTCGTATCCGTACTCACAAGATCGTGCTGACTGCCGCGTGCGCGTTATGACACGGCGAATCCGTTCACGGGAAATATCGGCGATGGTTGAGTACCCGGCCTTGGCGGCTTCACCTTCCGAATCGACTGGTTCGGGTAATTGCACAAGAACCGATCTGCGCACAACTCCGTTTCGAGCATTCAACCGCGCTATTGCGTCAAAACTGGACGCAGAACCGGCGAAGAAATCCACAAAGATGTCTTGATCCTCAAGTACCTGTTCTGCAATCCGTGCAATAAGCTCTGAAGGCTTCGGGAACGGAAATACTTCTGCGCCGAATAGCTCTCTAACTTCTTGAGTCCCGTCCGCCGTATGGATGCCATCTATTATGGTTCGGAACGATATGAACTCAGATTGCATTTCTTGACGAAATTTCTTTTCGCGCGGGCGGCCATCGTCCTTGGCCGGGAAAAGCACGCGTCCTTCCTTAATCATCACCTTCATCTTTTCCTCAGAGTATCGCCAGCCGGTGGCGGGGTTGGGAGGAAAGATTCGGCCAGTTTCAGGTTCAACTATGTCGTAATGAAGATTTGGACGCTGGTCTTTGGTCGCAAGGCCGAGCACGCTTCGGCTCATCCAGGGACCGCGAGGGTCGTTATCTGGGTTGGCGAACTTTGATTCATCGCGTTCCACGCCACGCAATGAAAAATCCGACGTGCGCGAATAGGCAACTATGTATTCGTGGTCAGTCGATACCTTTGTCGTTGCACGTGCGTCCGTGAACTGTCGCGCCTTCCATACGAATTGGGCTACAAAGTTCTCATCACCGAAGACCTCGTTCATCAAACACCGCAGGTTGTGCACCTCATTGTCATCGCACGACACGAAGATCACCCCATCCTCACGCAGGAGGTTGCGAGCAATGTAGAGGCGCGGCAACATCATCGACAGCCAGTTGCTGTGATAGTGGCCGTTCTCCTTGCTATTCTTGCGGAAGAAGCCCTCGCGCATCAGCGTGCCGTCGTCCGACAGATCGTTGATGCGCCGCAGGTAGTCTTCCTTGCTTTCCTGAAAACGGTCGGGGTAGATGAAACTGTCCGAGCCGGTGTTGTAGGGCGGGTCGATGTAGATGAGTTTGACCTTTCCGAAGTACGCCTTCTGCAAGACTTTGAGCACTTCCAGGTTCTCGCCCTCGATGAAGACGTGCTGTGCCTGGTCGAAGTTCACCGACTTGTCGCGCTCGGGCCGCAGGGTGGCGGTGGAGGGGGTTTGCAGCACCTTGTAGGCGTTGGCCTTGCCTGCCCAGGTGAGGGCGTAGCGTTCGCCGCCTTCGATGACGGCCTCTTCACCCAGGGCGCGCTTGAGCGCGGCCACGTCAAGCCTGCCTTCCGAGAACGCTTCGGGTACGAGGGCGGTGAGCTGTGCGCGGCGCTCGTCGGCGGGGCTGGGGGATTCGGCGATGGCCTTGATTGGGTCGGTCATTAAGCAGTCCTTCGTCTGTTATCGGTTCCGGGCGAGACGGCCGCGCGCCACCTTCAACGTGCCCTGTTCTGGAATCGTGACGCCGTTACGTCCGCAATAGTCCCGGATCAAAACCTCAACCATGTTGGCGATGGAACGGTGCTCGCGGTCGGCGGCCGTGCGCAACGCCTCTTTCAGTCCCGGTTCGATACGAAAAGTCAGCGTGGTGGTCTTGGCGGTGGCCATTGATCGCTCTCAGTCGGCATGCTGCGAATGTACTGTAATGTACTGTAAAATCCGGCATGATCCAATGGAGATCACCTCACGCCAAGGAGGCGAAGCATGGCCCGACATTACTCGACCAAAGACTTCTTCCGGCAGATGCCGAATGTCCTGCTCGCCCGTTACTTTCAGGGGCGGGGGCTGCTCGGCGATCTGGATTTCTCGGCCATGAAGGAGGGCAAACCGGACACGCTGTTCGTGGCCTGGCTGAACTTGCCTGACGAACAGCGCAACGCGATGGATGCGGAGTTTCGGGACATTTTTGAACTGAGCTGTGAGAAGGGCTTTCGGGCGATCATCGACGAGGCGGAATGGCACCTGGCGAATGACGCGGATGCGCGCACCGGTTTTGTCGAAAAACTCGCGGCGCTGTCCAACCATTTCGAGCGGGCGATGGTGACATTCCTCGATCACAATCAATTCTGGAAAGGTGCGAGCCGCTTCTATCATGCGGACACGCTGCCATATTGGCGCAAACGCAAGAACCTGCCGCATGTTCCGGCCGCCGTGGACGACACCAGCCTTCGTGAACTGGCCGGCCTGATCCGCACCTACTTTCACCAGACCGAGGGACGGGGCAACAACTGCGTTGTGGAGCCCTTTCGCCGTGGTGAGCTGGATTATTTCTTTGCCTATCCGGAGGACTATTCGCAGCAAAGCATCGAATGGGTGGACGGCCAGTTTGGCCGCCGGCCGCACAATCCGGCCTTCGAGGTGATTTACGTTTACTCGCGGAAGGAGGGGTCGCTCGACCTGAATTTCCGCGGCTCGCACAAGGCCATCGAGCCGCTGCAAGGCATGTTTGCAACGGCGATTCTCAAGCTCCCCGAGCTGCCGCCCGACCCGAAAGACGGGCGCGTGTACGACCTGAATCCGCTGCGCCAGAAAGGCTTCGATTTTATCTGCGACGTGGGCAGTGGCATTCAGGACGTGGTGGTAAAGAAGCTGCGATTGTCGTCCAAGGTGAAGAAGGGCGACCGCATCACGCTCGAAGCGGATGCGACCAACAACCCCGATGCGGTCTACGAATTGCTCGACAAGATCGGCAAGGCCATACCGCTGCACCTGTACAACATCACCCAGGTGGAGCTTGCGGCTTCGGTTCTGCTGGATGGCAACAAGCCGCCGAAGGCGGTGACGATCCGCATCGGCCATCCCAACTCCTGTTCGCTCAAGTACGACGAGCAGGACTTGAAGTTGCACGACATGCTGGAAGCCTCCGGCATCGAGCCCAAGGAACCGGCGGAAAAAGTGGAAGCCGTTGAGGCATGACGCCACGAGCCGCGCTGATCGAGCTGCTGGGGCGCGTGGGCGCCGGGCAGGGCGCTGCGGTACTGGTCAATGACGCTGAATTGAGCCAGTGGCCGAACGCGGCGGTCGCCGCCCTGAAGTCACAGGGGCTGCTTGCAAAGGCGCGTCCGGCCTCCAGCGCGACATGTCCGGGTTGCGAGCGCGAATGTGTGATGCCAGTGCACACCCCACCCACCACGACACGCGGCCCGGCATCGTTCATCGTTTGCGACAGGCGCAGCGACATTAACCGTGTGCCCGTACCCACCGCGATGCTGACCCAGTGGCGGTGCAGCGCCGATGCCGTGTGCGGATTTGTCGCGGCCAGCCTTGGGTTGCGCCGCAGCGATAAGCGAGCGGCCCGCGCCGATCTGTGGAACATTGGCATCGCCACCGGTGACAAGCGCAGCCAGATGCTATGCCTGCAAGCCGATGGCGTTTTGGCCGTGGCTGCCGGAAACAACGCGGTGCCGTTGGCCGATTTGATCGGCTATCACGACGGCGCATATTCGCTGGATGCAGTCATGATCCGCCAACTGGTGGATGCCGCAACCACGGCGGACAACCGCTACACGCCAACCAACGCCAAGCGCGAAGCACGCAAGCTGGGAACGCAGGCCATGTATGAAAGCTGGCGGAAGGAATACCGGACGCTGAAAAGAAAGAACCTGAAGAAGTCTGATACCTGGTGTTCCCTACAGATCGAAAAGATGGAAGTCGCCCAAGGCCGCGATGCCGAGACCATCCGCAAACACATGAAGAAGTAAGAGATAGCCGATTTCCGTGATTGAGTTGCCAGATAGGGCCTTGGATGTATCAAGATAGAAAATCGATGTTTTGTGATTGAGGGGCCTATTACCGGATCGTCACAAACCGGCCAGGAGAGGTCAATGGGCGATCACGTGAGAATAATTAAGCCCCCTTTATCGTCCCGTGTAAAATCGGGTAATACTTTCCATCCTAAGTAGGAATACACAATGAAGTGCAACGAATGTGGAAAGCACATGCTGAAGGTCGATCGGCGCTTGGAGATGGCTGAGCTGGATGAAAATGCCACTGAGGGGCAGATGGCAGACTATTTTGCCGCTGAGTTGTCCGGGAATATGGGCGCGTGGCAAATAGGAATAGTCGAGTACAAATGCAAGGCATGTGGCACTACGATTGAGATGATAGGAGACTCTTTGGGTAATTATGATGCCCTGATCATCGCTTGGCATAAAAAGGCAATGCAAGGAGACTATTTTTCAAAATATATATTTGAGTATCTTGCATTTTCTGCTTGCATAAAAAGCCGCGTTGCCGTTGACGCCAATACCGACAGGGCTGCGATTCAGATTCTGAAGAGAGATGAAGGGCTGAAAAGAGAATACTTGGATAGAATAAATAAAGACTCTGAGTTTGGCTTGCAGAATACCTGGATTGCGCTTATCGAAGAATTAAAACGACAGCCACTTTATAATTCATCAAGGGACTATGACCATCCCGAAATTGATAGGTGGTGGAATATATCGGGAGATGAGCTTCTTGAAGAAGCTTATATTGAGAAAGGAGTAATCCATTCATTGGACGATTGGGGAAATATGATTGAGTTCTGGTACGGGGTCAGAAATAATCTATTTCACGGCGGAAAAGATCCGACTCTCAAGAGAGATTTGTTTTTGGTTGAGCATGCTTTCAAGACCCTGAATGCATTCATGAAGATAAGAATAACTGAGATATTTAAGGAATGAATTAGGACATTCCTAATTCACGTCGCAGATGCTTTCGCTGCTCCGACTCCCTTAAGCTGCCGTAATCTTGTCGAAGACCATGACCACTTCTCGTCGCATTCGGCCATTCATCGCGGCATTAGTGCCGGTTCGTTCGGGGGGTGGCAGATACCGGCGATTCGCCGGCAATGATCTCGACTGTCGCGAAGCTAGCAAAAGGCCGTGGTTCTCAGCAACAGCCGCGATGATCGCGGAGTTGCGAACAAATGTTCCTCGCACGGTTGAATCGCCTACCACGTAAACGGCGCGGCCACCTGACCGTAGCACTCGCGAAACCTCCGCCAATGCGCGACCCATATCCCATACGTACTGTGACAATAATGCATGATCACGATCAGCGAGCTTAGGTCTAAGCCGAAGCTCCTTAATCACCGAACTTACCCATCGGGCGTCCATAGCCTCTTGTGACGATTTTTCCGACCCTACGCTCTCGGAGCGAATCTTTCGGAGCTTGCTCACGTTATATCCCATCCAAACGAGCGAAAACTTACTGCAACGCATATAGTCGATCGCATTAAGATACGGCGGCGAGGTCAATACCAGATCAATCGAATTATTTTCGATGCATAGTTGGCGGGCATCGCCCTGTTTGACCACGGCCACAGGACCAACAGGTCCCGCTCCCGGCTGCGGGCAATTTGAAACGACTGTATCCACTGCTGCGGTGAACCTGTTGAAAGGCTTGACCGGCGCGTAATCAAACGCCTTATGCGGCCGGCTGTGAGATAGGTCCATAGCGAGTGAAGCGCCGGCTTGTTTAGTAATTATGAGGCGCGAGAACCCGCACCAAAGCACGTCGCGTGTTACTTCATCGTGTACACGATTGATAGCTGCCGAGAGCGCAGCCAGTTGTCGGCGTGCGTAATCATCGAACCAGTATCGTATAAATTTTCGAGTTTCGTCATCGCTCCCCGACGGATATGCCTGCCCCAAAGTCAGCGAGGCGAACACCATCTGGGCTCGATCCAACACCTCAGCGGCCTTGTCCCTCACCCGATTGGGGTCGACGGTTCGCGTCCAGACGCCGGCGAGCAGCACCGCCAACGGATCTAAGTCAATGCCAAAGGCTCGATGCCCAGAGGCGCGCGCAACGGCAAGCACGGTTCCAGATCCAGCCATCGGATCAAGCACGCGAAGCGGGGTCTTGCTCTCGCCCAAGGCTTCGAGCGCGATGCCGGGTGCCATTCGCGCTGGAAATGGATGGATCGGGCTACGTCCGAGTGTTTCGACGATGGTCTTGTTGTGCGACATCAGCATGTGACAAATATCCTGTTTCAACTCAAATCTGGTTCTGAACAAATTGAACACCGCCGAGATTCTTGTAAAACACACGGGCCTTTCCTTTTCCGTTGTGGAAAATCTTCACATGGTGGATCGCATTCGGAAATTTTCCCTCTTCCAGTTGAGGATTTCCGATAAAGCCCTTTGTACGTGATATAGCATCGAGGTCGGCACTCTTCTTATAGTTTTCGATGGAACTCGCTGTGTGTATGGCAAGCGTGCCCGGCATCACCTTAAGCGCAGCCTCAATGTACTCGACCAGAAATGCCGGCAAAGCTTCGCCTACGCTCGCAGCGAGCGTCTTTAGCGTTTCAGGCAACGTCGGATTGGCTTTAACGATTGCATCCAATTTTGGCAAGTCTGTGCAATCGAAAATCTGAAACGACATTTCGCCCTTGTTGAGATCGACGGTTCCGCGATCAATGCTCGAAGACGCGGCGATTGATATTCGTGGATCTCCTACCCAAACCGGAGAAATTTTATTGTTTTTAATCGCCTGGAGCGCGAGTCGATGAAAGACGAAGCAGCGATGCCAGTCGGCGTAAAGTTGTTGCGGGATTGTTAGCTCAAAGTGTTGTAGGTACTTTCCCCGCGCTCCGAACATGCGCGCCCGCTGGATATACGTGTCCTGCTGGAGCCTTGACTTGACGTCGCGTGTGAAGAACATCGACAAAAGGTCCGGAAATGTCACACCGCGAGAAACGATATTGCCACCAATGATTACGGTGAAAGGGCACGTCGGCACGGTTGGTTTGTCGCCGGCGGACGCGCGGTCTCTCTTATTATTGAGAACTACGAATGAACTGCGTGATGCATTGGCAACGACGTACATGGTTAGTGTTTCCGGGTCGATGTCCGGATATAGCGTCTTCGCTTGGCGGTAAATGATCCCGAGAAATGTCTCGAAATCGGTACCAGCTCCGCCAACAAGAGCTGTCATCGCTCCTTCGATGTTTTTCCTATCGGTGGTGTGATCATCGGTCTTGCCACTTGTATGGACCAGAAAACTATAGTTCTTCTCGGGCTGGTTGTTTTTAGTTGCTGTTGTGTTTAGGTAAGCCACCGTGACAAGAAATCGAGCGAGCGCGTTCTGTGCATCGGCGGCGGAACCGGTTCCTGAAAGCTGTGTCAGCCGGTATGGCAGTGCTCCACTTTGCGGAAAGAAATGATCTTGGCCCGTATAGGCGTCGTGCGGACCAAAATGTATCCAAGTCTCCGTCTTATTATTGAAAGTGTTATTCAGATTGAGTCGAGCGGGTGTCGCCGTGACGCCTATATACTTTCCATCGTTGCCGAGGAGCTTAGAGACAAGCTCATTGATCTTGGTCTTTTCGTTTTTGTTTATTTTTGCATTCGGCGTTGCGTAGTCGGCCTCGTCATCAATAACTATGACGGGGCCAGACTTCTCTAGCGCCTTGATCAACTTCTCAAGATCTTTCTTATTTTTCTTGCAGAAAATGATCGCGCTATGTCCAACGATCAATGGGGAATTTGCAAGATCCGTAGAGTTTCGTGGTGCTGGGGCGAGGCCCGCAAGTCTAAAACGGTCAAGATTTTGCATGAGCAGGTCGACACTGTCATTCATCAGATGAACGATTGTCTTGTAGCCGTGGTCGAGGAGCGCAGCGGTCAGACAAATCATCATTTCTGTCTTGCCGCTTTGTGGGTCTCCGTAAATAACCAACGATCCGGTTGACGCTGTGGGCAACATTTTCATTGCGCCATCAACCGCCTCAGCGATTTTGTCAGTCTGCTCTTGACGCGCTTTGATTCGGGTAATTTGTTTCTTGTATTGGTCCTTGACGGTGGCATTCGCCACGAGTTTGGCCAGAACTTCCTTTGTCACCATTGTTCTCGTCTCACTCTTTCAGCCAGATGACAAGATCGCTTAATTCGGACACTCGTGCAAGTCCGCGTCTTTTGTATAAACCGAATAATTGGGGGCGCAGGAAAACCCGGGTTAGAGAACAATAGTTGGTAATAATTAGGTGAAAATCTCTCCGACCCGGTTTTTCCTGACCCGCGAATAGGGGACGTATCAATTCTACCTGAACGACTGTATTGGGTCGCCTCCGGCCGTTCGCTGTTCCCGAAAGCCGTCGTTCACTGAGGCAAATCAATATGGACGGGGGTAGCCTAGGCATGGCTGATTTCACGCCTCATCGATCACAGAAATAGGATACCCGATGTAGAAAGTTGGGCGGAAAAATTCCGCCCAACTCGTCCAGCCGCAAACCCGCCGTTTTTCGCCGCCATTCCCTGTGGGGGCTGCACCGTACCGACCCTAGCGCGGCCATCCACGCAACGCCCACCACCTTGATTTATAGGGAAAGACTATGCCTACGGTGGGTCTGGTCCGGGCGTTTCATCGCCCAAATCGCCCAATTACCTTGCGTCTCATCAAGTTCCTTATCGCTTAGAGAGGTTTGAAGATGACGCACAACATACTGAGGCTTCCCGCCGTCAAGGCCCGCACGGGATTATCCCGCAGCACGATCTACCTTCGCGTTTCGCATGGTACGTTTCCCAAGCCCGTGAGCTTGGGCGCCCGCGCCGTGGGTTGGGTGGAAGCTGAAATCCAGGAATGGCTACAGCGGCAAATTGAAGCGAGCCGCAAGGCGACTGCGTGAATGGCAACACGCCATCCGAACCCGCGCCTCGCCAAAATCCACCGGAACTACAGCGTGGAAGAGATCGCCAACTTGTTCAGTGTTCACCGGAACACCGTGCGGGAGTGGATCAAGCGGGGGCTCCCGACCAGCGATCAGAAGCGGCCCTTTTTGATACTCGGGCGAGACCTTGTTGCGTTCCTTCAGGCACGTCGGGTTAAAAACAAGCGGCCGTGCCAGCCGGGTGAACTCTATTGCGTCCGATGCCGGGCACCGAAAACGCCGGCCGGTGACATGGTGGAATACAGGCCCGTAACCGAAACGCTTGGGAACCTCATTGCGATCTGCCCCGACTGCAACGCGATCATGAACCGCCGCGCAAGCCTGGCCAAGTTGGAGCAGATTCACGGTCGCCTGGACATCACGATGCCGCAAGCATTGCGACACATAGGGGAGGGCGATCAACCCTCCGTGAACAGTGACTTGCGACAGGGGGTGTAAAACCATGTCAACACACAACGCCAATAATGAACGAATCAAGCGCCGGTATTTCACCTACCTGAAGGAAGCGAAGCGCCTTAGCGAGTCATCTGTGGACGCGGTGGCGAAGGCGTTGGATCGCTTCGAGGTGGATACCAAGCACCGCGACTTCAAGGCGTTCCACTTCGAGCAGGCGGTGGCGTTCAAGAAACACCTTTCCGAGCAAATGGGGCAGCGGTCCGGGGAAAAGCTGAGCAAGGCGACCTTGCACGCGACCCTTGCGCACCTCAAGCGGTTTTTTCAATGGCTGGCGGGGCAACCGGGCTACAAATCCCGCCTCCAGTATTCCGACGCCGACTATTTCAATTTGTCCGACAAGGACACGCGCATTGCCACGGCCCGTCGCGAACAGAAAGCGCCGACCCTGGAACAGGTGAAACACACCATCGCCCGGATGCCGGCCGATAGCGAGATTGAGCGCCGGAATCGCGCCCTCGTCGCGTTCACGCTCCTCACCGGGGCGCGGGACAGTGCCATCGCGTCGATGAAGCTCAAGCATGTCGATTTAGTCGAGGGCAGTGTCTACCAAGATGCGCGCGAGGTGCACACGAAGTACAGCAAAACCTTCACCACCTACTTCTTTCCGGTCGGGGACGAAATTCGCCGGATTGTGGCGGAATGGGTGACGTACCTGCGCGAGGAGCAGCTTTGGGGCAACGACGATCCGCTGTTCCCAGCGACCCGCATTGCGCTGGGGATGACCCGCCAATTTGAAGCAGCCGGGCTCACGCGGGACCACTGGAGCAACGCCACACCCATTCGGACCATTTTCCGCAACGCCTTTGCCGGTGCCGGGTTGCCCTACTTCAACCCGCATAGCTTCAGAAACACGCTCGTGAGGCTCGGGGAGGGGGTCTGCCAGACTCCAGAGCAGTTTAAGGCGTGGAGCCAGAACCTTGGGCACGAGGGGGTGCTGACGACCTTTCTGAGCTATGGCCAGGTGGCGAACCGCCGCCAAGGGGAGATCATGCGAAGCGTGGCAACGCCACAACTCGCGGTGCAGCCGGATGTCAGCGAGCTTGCAAAGGCGCTGTTCCGTGAAATGCGCGACTCCGGGATGGAAACACCGGTCAAGTGAACTGAAGGGGGCACAGACGAATTACGCTTCACCCCGTATGCGCCGCATCGTTGGGACAGCCGGGGGCTTTCACCCCCGCCTGCTCAAGTCTTGGCTTATTGGCCAAGGAAGCCTCGCACCGGCTGGGTAAGCGGCCTGCCCGAGGCACCAACCGTTGGCAGTTCCATTAACTGGTCCGTGGCCTTGCCGGTGCCGTCATTGATCACGCTCTTGTCGTCACCCGGATGGCCGTGCGGGATGAAAAGCTGCGGATGATCGAACGGCGCCCGCTCGTAGCGCACACGGTCGTCGGTGAGTGCCTTCATGAATGCCACCAGCGCGTCCTTCTGTCCCTCGCTCAGGTCAAGCGGCGAGAGATCGCTGCTGTTCCGGAAGTCGCCGCCGCGGTTGTAGAGATCGACAATCTGGCGCAGGCTGCCGGCGCCGCCAGTGTGAAAGAACGGCCCGGCGAGTTCCACGTTGCGTATGCCCGGCGCCTTGAACGAGCCGCCGCTCTGACCCGGGTCTTCCTCCACCGGCCGCACACCGACCTTCTGGAATGCACCGTCCATGAACAGCGGGCCTGTGTGGCAGCTCAGGCAGTTGCCTTGGCCAACGAAGACGTTCAGGCCCTCCTGCTGCTGGACGGTCATGGCCGCATCATCGCCTTCCTGAAAACGATCGAAGGGCGTCCGGTCGGCGATGAGTGTCGCTTGGTAGAGCTGCGCCGCGAGCCCGAAGAACAGCGAGAAATTCGCCTCCATCACGCTGTACGTCCGGCCGTCGATCGTCACGGGCGTGGTGGAGTCCCAATACTTAGGCTGGAACGTCTGCCGGATCAGATCGGCGTAAGCGGTGTTGAGCCCTGTCAGCGGGTTGCGAGACAAGGAGCCCAGCACGCTGTCTGCCGGGTGCACGAGCTGGCGGGCGAGCGGCCGCAGGCTGAGCATTTTCTTGCCGATCATCGGCCAGGTGCGACCTACGTATGACATCTCGGTAACGTCCTGCGGCGGGCCGACCGCCTGCGAGGCGAGGCTCGCTTCGCTGATGGAGACACGCACCGGCGCCACCTGACCGTCCGGCTGGACCTCGTACACCACGGCGTTGTCGTCATCGCCGCCGCGGGGACTTACGCCGTTAAATATATCGCTCGCACGGCCGTCCCAGAAATTGACCTTGTTGAACACCGCATTGATGGCGGTGGGCGTGGTGCGCGCCGTTACCTGCCGGACGTTGACGCCGTTGACGTTGAACAATGTATCGGGAACGAGCGTGCCCGTCTCTTCCGCCTGGCCGGGAACGATGTCCACCAGCCGCGTCAGGAACACGCCCTGCGAGCCGCGCACGTCGTCGCTGTCGAAAAGAACGGTGGAATCGATATTATTGGGGTCGGCCTTGCGGTGAAACGGAAAATCGCCAGCACTGAGCGTGTAATTCGGCTTGCCGGTGTTGAAAGTCCGGTTGGCCGGCGCACCCAGGGCGGGGCTGCCCGGATTGAGCGTGTTCTTGACGCGCACGTCTGCACCGGCGTTGAAATGACAGCTTGCACACGCCTGGATGCCGTCGCTGCCCACTTGCATGTCCCAGAACAGGGACTTGCCGAGACGGATCGCTGCGCTCTTGTCGCGCACGAACTCGGCGAGATTGGGAGGTTCCGGGATACGCACCGTCCCGTTTGCGATCTCCGTGCGCAGCGACGGCGGCGCATCGGGGTTGGCCGCCATTGCACCGGCGGCCATGACGCCAATTCCTACAGACAGCAGTGCAAGCCTGGCCGTGTTCTTGAAGATAAGATGTTTATGTTTCGTCATAGCGAAAGCCCCCTGTAAGTTAAGTTAAACGGATAGGAGGGGCGATGCGCCCCTCCTACAGTTAAGCAGCAAGCCTTTCACGGACTAGGCGCAACTGGTCCCGCGTATCCAGCGCCCCATCATGCCGGTGTCCTCGTGTTCGAGGATATGGCAGTGGAACACGGCGTCGCCGGTGAAGTCGGTGACCGGCACCAGGATACGGAAGTTCATGCCGCCCTTGCCCACGTTCAACGTATCCTTCCAGGCGCCGCGCATCCCGGGGTTGTCGGCATAGAACGTGGCGTAGTCGATCTCGCCGTTGCCGCACGTGATTTCCAGTATCTGGAAGTCGTTGATGTGCACATGGAACGGATGGTCCATGGTGCTGTTGTCGATGACGTTCCACACTTCGTAGGAATTCGGCCCGACGGTCGAATTGATCTTGAGCGAGGTCTCGTTCGGATACCTGCCGGAGAACTCGATTCCGTTCATGCGTCCGACCATGCTGTCGTGAATGTTATCCATATCCATGGTCAGCTCGATCGTGCGCTGCGGGAAGTTGTTGACATTGGCCAGCACCTCCGGCGGAATCACCTCCGGCCTGGTGTTGATGACGTCGGGAACCGGTTCGTCGAGCGGCGCACCTTCCACCACCACGGTCATGAGCGTGACGAGCTGACGCTTGTCGTGCCCGCGGTCGTAAGGCAGCGAGAACAGGCGGTAGGTGCCCGGTGTCATCGTGGCCTTGAACAGCATGTCCAGGCGCTCGGCGACGGCGATGGTCATGAACGGCGACAGGCCGAGGTTGGTGATGGGATTCCCATCGGCGTCCATGAGCTCCGGGTTGGGTGTATTCACGCGCACGGAATTGGCGAGCAGCCCGCCGTCGGTACCGATGACGTAGAAGCCGTTGGGTGCATCACCGAGCCCGTGCCCCTCGACGCTCAGGGCGTAGTAGCGCGATGTGCTGGCATTGATGAAGCGCAGGCGCTTGATCTCACCGGGGCGCATGCGCAGCACCGGATGCACCTGGCCGTTGACCATCACCAGGTCGCCCTCCTTGCCCATCTGGAAGTCATGATGGGTGTAAGGCGCCGGTCGGCCCTGGGCGTCCAGGCTCAAGTCCTTTAAGACCATCACGTACTCCTTGCCCGGCACGCTGTAGCGCGCGATCGAGGGCGCGACGTCGCCGTCCTCCACGATGAGCGCGCCGGCGAGCCCGCCCCACATCTGCTCGGCCACGAGCCCGTGCACGTGCGGGTGGTAGAAGTTGGTCGAGGAGGGGCGTTGTTTGGCGAGACCGAACTCGAAGTTGAACGTCGTGCCCGGATTGATGTCCAGGAACACGTTGTCGGAGTTACCGCAGGGCGACACGTGCCAACCGTGGGTGTGCAGGTTGGTGTGGCCGTTCGGGTGGTGGCCGGGGATGTTGGTGCCACCGCTCGGCAGGTTGTTCGTGAGGCTCAAGCGCACGATGTCGCCCGAGCGC
>CAYJBG010000019.1:0-23054 GCA_964368085.1 uncultured Acidiferrobacterales bacterium
CCTTCCCCTTCAAGGGGAAGGACAGGATGGGGATGGGTGTGTTCAGACTCGACACCTTCAACCCCATCCCCTCCCTGACCCTCCCCTTGAAGGGGAGGGTACCTGCAAGACCGGAAGGTCCGTTAAATACGAAGCACTACACTAGTGTGTAAGTTTGCGATACTTGATGCGGTGCGGCTGGTCGGCGTCGGTGCCGAGACGGCGGTGCCGGTCGACTTCGTAATCGGCGAAGTTGCCCTCGAACCACACCGCTTTGCTGTCGCCCTCGAAAGCGAGTATGTGAGTGGCGATGCGATCGAGGAACCAGCGGTCGTGCGAGATTACCACCGCGCAACCGGAGAAATCGAGCAGCGCGTCTTCCAGCGCGCGCAGCGTGTCGACGTCAAGGTCGTTGGTCGGCTCATCGAGCAGCAGCAGGTTGCCGCCGCTCTTCAATAACTTGGCGAGGTGCAGGCGGTTGCGTTCGCCGCCGGACAGGTCTTTCACCAGTTTCTGCTGGTCCGTGCCTTTGAAGTTGAAGCGGCCGCAATAGGCGCGCGACGGCACTTCGGTTTTGCCAACCAGCATGATGTCCTGCCCGCCGGAGATTTCCTGCCACACGGTCTTGGCGCCGTCGAGCGCGTCGCGCGACTGGTCGACGTAGGCGGGCTGCACACTCGGGCCGATGCGCAGCTCCCCGGCATCCGGTTTCTCCTGTCCCAGAATCATGCGGAACAAGGTGGTTTTGCCGGCGCCGTTCGGGCCGATGATACCGACGATACCGCCGCGCGGCAGATTGAAGGTCAGGTTCTCGACCAGCAACCGGTCGCCGAAGCTCTTGCTGAGGCCGTTCGCCTCGACCACCAGATCACCGAGGCGCTGGCCGGCCGGTATGAAAATTTCCTTGGTCTCGTTGCGCGTCTGGAATTCCTGCGCGGCCATTTCCTCGTAGCGCTGCAGGCGCGCCTTGCTCTTGGCGTGCCGGCCCTTGGGGTTCTGACGCACCCATTCCAGTTCCTGCTTCATGGCGCGCATGCGCGAGGTTTCCTGCTTCTCTTCCTGTTCGAGGCGTTTCTCTTTTTGTTCGAGCCAGGAGGAATAATTTCCCTTCCACGGGATACCGTGGCCACGGTCGAGCTCCAGGATCCACTCGGCGACGTTGTCGAGGAAGTAGCGGTCGTGGGTGACGGCCACGACCGTGCCCTTGAAATCCTTGAGAAAACGTTCCAGCCAGGCGACCGATTCGGCATCCAGGTGGTTGGTCGGTTCGTCCAGCAGCAGCATGTCGGGATTGGAGAGCAACAGCCGGCACAGTGCCACGCGCCGGCGCTCGCCGCCCGAAAGCGTGGCGACATCGGCGTCCCACGGCGGCAGGCGCAGGGCGTCGGCGGCGATATCGAGCTTGCGATCCAGTTCCCATGCGCCGGCGGCGTCGATCTTCTCTTGCAGCGCCGCCTGTTTCTCCAGGAGCTTGTTCATCGCGTCGTCGTCCATCGGCTCGGCGAATTTCATCGAGATATTGTTGAACGCATCGAGCAGCGCCTTGGTCTCGGCCACCGCTTCCTCAACGTTGCCGCGCACATCCTTGTTCGCGTCGAGTTGTGGTTCCTGCGCGAGGTAGCCGATCCTGATGCCCGGCTGCGGGCGCGCCTCGCCGACGTAATCCTGATCCACCCCGGCCATGATGCGCAGCAGGCTCGATTTGCCCGAGCCGTTCAGGCCCAACACGCCGATCTTGGCGCCGGGGAAAAACGACAGCGAAATGTCGCGCAGGATTTCGCGTTTGGGCGGAACGACCTTGCCCACACGGTTCATGGTGAAGATGTATTGACCGGACATGGATTGGAGGCGGCGGCAGCTTGGAGGTCAGGTTCGAAGTATCAGGAGAGTACTATCCGCTGCCACCCCCTGACAAGCGCGCGGCCGCCTTGCTCCCGGGGGTTTGACCGGGCGTGCCGATGCCCCGAGAATGGTTGCATGATTCCGGATACCCTGCAGCTCGGCAAGGAACTGCTTTCGCTTCTGACTATCCTCACGCCGTTCAGCGTATTGCCGGTGTATGTGAGCCTCACCGCCGACATGCCGGATGCGGCGCGCAAGCGTGCGCTGCTCAAGACTCTGGGCACGGTGCTGGTGACGCTGCTGTTCTTTCAGTGGACCGGCATGTACCTGTTCCGCATCCTCGGCGTCGAGTTGCCGAGCTTCCAGATCGCCGGCGGGCTGATCATCGCGTCCATAGCCTGGTCGATGCTGCATGCCAATCCATCGCGTATCCAGAGCACGCGTACCGAAGACGAGGAAGGCATGGAGAAGGAAGACTTCTCGGTCGTGCCGCTGGCCATCCCGATGTTGTCCGGGCCGGGTGCGATCACCACGGTAATCCTGCTCTCCCAGCAGCAGCAGCGCATTGCGGGCGACCTTTCGCTCTCGGCGCTGATTTTACTCGCCACGCTGATTCTCTACCCGGTGTTTCGGCTGGCGCATCCCATTTTTGATCGGCTCGGGGTCGCCGGCACGCGCATTCTGACGCGCATAATGGGCATGTTGCTGCTCGCGATCGCCATCGAGTTTGTGGTGCAGGGAATCATTCACTCGCTGCCGCCGGCCTGGCGAGCAGGCTAAGTCGAGCGGTTCGGGGTGACCAGAAATTCGAGCAGGGCCTTCTGCGCGTGCAAGCGGTTCTCGGCCTCGTCCCATACCACGCTCTGTGGCCCGTCGATCACTTCAGCGGCGACTTCCACGCCGCGATAGGCCGGCAGGCAGTGCATGAATACCGCATCTTTGTTGGCGAGCTGCATAAGCGCCGAATCTACCGTGTAACCGGCGAATGCCTTGAGGCGCTCGGTCTTCTCGCTCTCCTGACCCATGCTCGCCCAGGTGTCGGTGACCACGATATCGGCGCCGCGCGCGGCTTCCTTCGGGTTGTGCGTGAGCGTGACCTGTGCGGCACAGGCCTTGAGCAGCGACGCGTCCGGCTCGTAACCCTTGGGCACAGCGATCGCCATTTTGAACCCAAACTGGCGCGCGGCATTCATCCACGAGTGGCAGACGTTGTTGCCGTCGCCGATCCAGGCGACGCGCCGGCCCTCGATGGCGCCGCGCGCCTCGACATAGGTCTGGATATCGGCGAGCAGTTGGCAGGGATGATAGAGATCGGTCAGGGCGTTGATCACCGGGACGCGTGAATGTTCGGCAAAGCGTTCCACCATGGCGTGCGAGTTGGCGCGGATCACAATCACGTCCACCATGCGCGACATGACGCGCGCCGTGTCCTCCACCGGTTCGCCGCGGCCGAGATGGGTGTCGCGCGGCGAGAGAAACAGGCTGGCGCCGCCGAGCTGTGTCATGCCGGCCTCGAACGACACGCGCGTGCGCGTCGAGGATTTCTCGAAGATCATCGCCATGGTCTTGCCGGCGAGCGGTGCGTGGTGTTCGCCGCGCAAGCGCATGGCTTTCAGTTCGCTGGCGCGCCGGATGAGCCCCTTGAGCTCCGCCGGGCTCAGGTCCATGAGCGTGAGAAAATGGCGCACGGTCATGGCGGAAAAACTGCTCCTGCGTTTGTCCCCGTAGGGACGGCTCCGCGCTCCGCACTTCCGCCATCCATGGCGGGCGCCTGTGCGGCCTTCGGTTCGCTGCCGGCGAGAAAGCCGCGTATGCACTCGGCGACGACGCTGATAATCTGATCGGCCTCGGCATCGCTCAGAATTAACGGCGGCAGCAGGCGCACCACCGAGTCGGCCGTGACGTTCAGCAACAATCCGCGCTCGAGTGCGAGCGTGGGCATTTCCTTGCACGGCCGGTCGAGTTCCACGGCCAGCAGCAGCCCTTTCCCGCGGATTTCTTTTACGCCCGCAACGCCCTCGAGCGATTTCTTGAGGCCGTTCAGGATGCGCGTGCCGAGTGCGGCTGCGCGTTTTTCGAATTTGCCGCGTTCCAGGATATCCAGCACCGTGAGGCCTACGCGGCATACCAGCGGGTTGCCGCTGAAGGTGGAACCGTGACTACCGGGTTTGAACACCTGCGCCGCCGCGCCGCGCGCCAGGCAGGCGCCGATCGGTACGCCGTTGCCGAGCCCCTTGGCGAGCGTCAGCACATCCGGTTGTATGCCTTCATGCTCGAAGGCAAACCATTTTCCGGTGCGGCACATGCCGGTCTGGATTTCGTCCAGCATCAACAGCCAGCCGCGGGTATCGCAGATTTCCCGCAGACCTTTCAGGTAACCGGCATCGGGCATCTGGATGCCGCCTTCACCGAGGATCGGTTCCACCAGAATAGCCACCACCTCCTTGTTGTTCTCGGCGACTACCCGTATCGCCTCAAGGTTGTTGTAAGGCACGCGGTTGAAGCCGGTGACCAATGGCTCGAAGCCGGCCTGGATCTTGCGATTGCCGGAGGCCGAGAGTGTCGCCAGCGTGCGTCCGTGAAAACTGCCTTCGGTGACAATGATGGTCGGGTTCAGCACTTTGCGCTGGTGACCGTACAGGCGCGCGAGCTTGATCGCGGCTTCATTCGCCTCCGCGCCTGAGTTGCAGAAGAAAACGTTGTCCATGCCGGCACGCTTGCACAGGCGCTCGGCCAGCTCCGCCTGCAACGGCACCTCATACCAGTTGGAGGTGTGCAGCAGTTTGCCGGCCTGATCGCAGATCGCCCGGGTAATCTCGGGATGGGCATGTCCCAGGCCGCAGACCGCGACACCGGACAGGGCGTCAAGATATTTGCGTCCCTGAGTGTCCCACAGCCAGGCGCCCTCGCCGCGCTCGAACTTCACGGGCAGGGGGCTGAACACCGGTATTTGATAGCTCGTTGGCATTTCCTGGCTTCCCAAAAACATAAAGGCGCCCTGCCTGGGGGCGCCGTTTTTGATGCTACTGAATTTTATTCTATGAATTCCGGCTGATAACGCAAGTATTGTTGCAAAAAAGAAAAAAGCCCGGCGGATGCCGGGCCTTTTGGGTTCCGGCGATCTTTAAAACAGGCGCGGCAGACCGTGGGCGCTGCCCGTCACCATGAAGAACAGCATGGGGATGGAAAGCATCGTATTGGTACGTGAAGCCAGGAAGGCGATGCGCGCGGACTTGGCCTTGGTGGCGTCGTCGGCCGGCACCAGCCCCAACACTTTCTTCTGATTCGGCCAGATCAGCACCCACACATTGAACAGCATAATGGTGCCGAGCCAGGCGCCGAGGCCAATGGCCGCGGCCGAGCCCTTGAGCATGAAGGCGGTGCCGAGGCCGAGGCCGGAGCGCTCCAGGTACCAGGCGCCGGTCAGCCAGGTGACGAGCGCCGCCCAGCGGAACCAGAGCAGCGCCAGCGGCGCAATGTGTTTGGTGATGCCGGCGGCGGTGTTGTCGGCCTTGGCCTTGGGCAGGGCGACCGCCTGCACGAAGTTGAAGTAGTACAGCAGGCCGATCCAGGTAATTCCGGCCATGATGTGCAACCAACGGTCAAGAATGAGTTCCATTATATGTCTCCCGATCTCTTTGTTCTTTAGGGGTTCAGGGGGCTCAGGCTTTGAGCAGGAAATTAACGATAAACACGTACAGGATGGCGGTGAGGACGAAACCGGAGACGATCGTCCCGAGTATTGAATCCAGTGGGTTTTTCATGGCGACTCCCGTTGTGGGTGGGTGGAATACCTGAGTGGTTCCGCAGACCGTTCAGGTTAAGACAGAGCGGGTGAGATTTCAAGTTATTCCGACCGCCATGCGACCGCCATGGATGGCGGAAGGTAGAGCAACGCAGGGAGCAGTTGCCGGGATGGCGGCCGCTTCGGGCTCCTGCCCTCTCGCGGCATTACTCCATCCATGGAGGGCAGAAGTGCCGGAAACGCAGGAGCAGTTTTCGGCCGACCTGCCCGTTGCGATCGTGCATGCGTGAGGCGTGCGGCTGGCGCTACTCCAGCTCTTTGAGCATCTTCTCAAGAAACGCCGCAGGCGGCGCGCCCCGGATGAAGTCCGCTTGGCCGTCCCTGGTGCGAAACACCAGGGACGGTACCGCGTCGAACCCCGAGCGATTGAGCAGGGCCAGATTCGCATTCAGCCGGCGGATGGTGTCTGCGCTCGGCACCGGTTCTTCTTCGATGCCGCCGAAGCTGCCGGTTTCTTGCGAGAAGCCGCGCTCGTTCTTATAGAAGGCCTCGGTCGGATCCTTGGCCTCGAGTATGGACGCCGCCTTGCCGGTGCTGGTGGCCATGAGTTTACCGACCGGGATCCAACGCAGTTCGACTTCGCCGCGTTCCACCTGCGGGCGTAGCATTTCGTAAACTTTGTGACAATACGGGCAGTTGGGGTCGAAGAACACGTAGATGACATGCGCGCTCTTGCCGTCGCGGATCCAGGTGGCCTGCTTGATGTCGGCGAGGATGGACGCGGCGGCCTTCTGCTGTGCCCCGGCCTTGGCCGGTTCGGCGGCGGTGAGGCCAGCGACGGCAATGAATATTACAGCGGTGACGAGTGTCGCAACGTAACGCTGGGACATGAGGAGTATCTCTTGGGTTGGAGTTGTTTAGACCCGAGGCATCAGGCCTAAGGTTAAATGGACTGCCGGTTCAGCAACAAGTTCAGCGAGAACCGCACACCGAAGCCGGTGATATCGGTCGGGATGTGCGCCAGCCCGCCTTTATGGTTGCCGGCCGAGAGGTCTACGTGTACCCACGGCACATCGTGCTCGATGAACCTTCGAAGGAAACTTGCGGCGAGGATATGGTCGGCGTCGCTGTCCAGAGTGCATTGCTTGACATCGGCAATGCCGCTCTTGAGCGCCTTGTCGTAATCCTTTTCCAGCGGGAACGGCCAGACGCGCTCGCCGCTTTCCCAGCCGGCCTCGATCACGGTCGGCACCAGTTCCATGCGGTTGGTCACGGCGCCGCTCATGCGTGTGCTCAAGGCGCCCACGCAGGCGCCGGTAAGAGTGGCGTAGTCCATAATAAGGCGCGGCTTGGCGCGCGACGCGAAGGTCAGGGTGTCGGCCAGCACCATGCGTCCCTCGGCGTCGGTGTGCATGATCTCGATGGTGGTGCCGTTCGCGGCCTTCACCACGTCGTTTTGCTTGTAGGCCTTGGGGCCGATGTGGTTCTGGGCGAGCGCCAGCCAGCAATCCACCGGGAAGTCCACCTTGAGTTCGGTGAGCGCCAGCAGGGTACCGAGCGCCACCGCGCTGCCTTCCATGTCCTCGTGCATGCCGTGCATGTGGCGCGCGGTTTTCAGATTGGTGCCGCCGGTGTCGAAGCAGATGCCTTTGCCGACCAGGGCGATGGCTTGCCGCTTTGTTTTCTTTTTTGGCGTGTAGCGCAGATGCAGGATGCCGGCATCCGGTTCGTGGCTGCCTTGCGCGACCGCGAGAAACGCGCCGGCGCCGCGCGCCTTGAGCTTTTTAATATCCAGAAACTCGGTCTTCCAGCGGTATTCACGCGCGAGTTTCACCACGCGCCGGCGATAGCTGCCGGGCGTGAGTTCGTTGGGCGGCAGGGCGGTGAGGAAGCGCGCGAGATTGTTGCCGCGCGCCTCGGCCAGGGTGCGGGCATAGCCGTGTGCGGCTTTGTGACCATGTATACGGATCTGTTTGAGAAGCACGGCCGGCTCGCGTTTGCTCTTGAAATCCGGCATCCGGAAATCGGCGGCCAGGGCTGCGGCGATCAGCGCCTCGCAGGCGCGTTCCGCCTGTTTCGCATCCAGTCCGAAACAGGCGAGGGCCAGGGTCGCGGGTTTAGGCGGGGCGGCAAGCGTTTCGCGCGCCTGCGTGAGCAGTTCGAAAGCCGATTGACCCGGATCGACCGCAAGCAGTGAAATCCGGGTACCCTGCGCGTTGGGCAGGATGCTGTGAAAGGGGCCGTCGGCGAGCTTGTGGCGCGCCGCCTTGATGCGCTGCTTCAACACGGCGCCGTGCGGCAGGCGCGCCATATCGAAGGCAGGGCCAAGCAAAAAAACGAGATGCGACCCGGAATCGGCGTCTTTGGTGTTGAACGTGCGGTTATCCTGCGTGATCTTGGCAGTATCGAGTTGCATGCGTGTTATCCAGTGAGTGCCCGCGGCGGGAAATCCTGCTGATAAGTCACTGCCTTGACCTTGATATCTAAAAAACCGATCATACGCCGTCTGGAACGGCTCTTTTTGCGCAGGCTTGTTTCTCTTAAGAACGGCTATTTTGCGCAGGCTTGCTTTCTCTTAGAACGGCTATTTTTGCGCAGGCCTGCTTTCTCTAATCTACCAGAATCGAGCGAGGGTGGTTGCCCTGCCTGCTGTCCGCTGTCCTCACCGAACCTTATTAGGAGTTGTACCCGTAATGTCTGACAAATTGTCGTTCAGACCGCCGTTCCCAATGGAGAGATGAGGAGAGCATTATTATGACCGCCGTCCCCAGTCTTCCCCTGAAAACCGACACCGACGCCATCGAGACCCAGGAGTGGCTGGATGCCCTCGGCGCCGTCATCCAGCAGGAAGGTCCGGAACGCGCCCATTACCTGATCGAAAAGCAGATCGAGCTGGCGCGCGCCGCCGGCGTCAATGTGGCGTATTCGGCCAACACCGCCTACGTCAACACCATTCCCCCGGACAAGGAGGTGCGTTCCCCGGGCGATCACGCGCATGAAGAGCGTATCCGTTCGTTCGTGCGCTGGAACGCGCTCGCCATGGTGCTGCGCGCCAACAAGGGCGACTCCAATCTCGGCGGGCACATCTCCAGCTTCGCCTCGGCGGCGACCCTCTATGACGTCGGCTTCAATCACTTCTGGCGCGCGCCCGTCGAAAACCACGGCGGCGATCTGGTCTACGTGCAGGGGCATTCCTCGCCCGGCATCTATGCGCGCGCCTTCATGCTCGGACGCCTGACCGAGGAGCAGATGGATCACTTCCGGCGCGAGGTCGATGGCAAGGGGCTGTCGTCTTATCCGCATCCGTGGTTAATGCCGGACTTCTGGCAGTTCCCGACCGTGTCCATGGGGCTTGGCCCGATCATGGCCATCTACCAGGCGCGTTTCATGAAGTACCTGCACGACCGCGGCATCGCCGATACCGAGAACCGCAAGGTGTGGTGTTTCGTCGGCGACGGCGAAGTGGATGAGCCGGAGTCGCTCGGCGCCATCGGGCTCGCTTCGCGCGAGAATCTCGATAATCTGATTTTCGTGGTGAATTGCAATTTGCAGCGTCTTGACGGACCGGTGCGCGGTAACGGCAAGATCATTCAGGAACTCGAATCCACCTTCCGCGGCGCCGGCTGGAATGTGCTCAAACTCATCTGGGGCAGCTACTGGGATCCGCTGCTGGCGCGTGACCGGCTCGGCCTTCTGCGCCAGCGCATGGATGAATGCCTGGACGGCGATTACCAGACCTTCAAGGCGCGCGACGGCGCCTACGTGCGCGAGCACTTCTTCGGCAAGTATCCGGAGTTGAAGGAAATGGTCGCGAGCTGGTCGGACGACGACATCTGGCGTCTCAATCGCGGCGGGCACGATCCGCACAAGGTGTACGCAGCCTACCACGCGGCGGTGAACCACAAAGGCCAGCCGACCGTGATCCTCGCCAAGACCGTGAAGGGCTATGGCATGGGTGAATCGGGCGAGGCGCAGAACATCACCCATCAACAGAAGAAAATGGGCACCACGTCGCTGATTGCCTTCCGCGATCGTTTCAAATTGCCGCTCACCGACGCGCAGTGCGAGAACCTCGAATACATCCGGCCGGTGGAGGATTCACCGGAGATGAAGTACATGCGCGAACGGCGCCTGGCGCTTGGCGGCTTTTTGCCCGCGCGCCGCCGCACCAGTCAACCGCTCGAGATACCGCCGTTGTCGGCCTTCGATTCCTTGCTCAAGGCCTCGGGCGAGGGCCGCGAATTTTCGACCACCATGGCGTACGTGCGTCTCCTGGGCGTGCTGCTCAAGGACAAAAACATCGGCAAGTACGTGGTGCCGATCGTGGCCGATGAATCGCGCACCTTCGGCATGGAAGGCCTGTTCCGTCAAATCGCCATCTGGTCATCGGTCGGTCAGCTCTATACCCCGCAAGACCGCGACCAGCTCATGTTCTACAAGGAAGACAAGCACGGCCAGATTCTGCAGGAAGGCATTAACGAGGCCGGCGCCATGTGTTCGTGGATCGCGGCGGCCACGGCCTATTCGACGCACGGCGTGCCGATGATCCCGTTTTTCATCTATTACTCCATGTTCGGCGTGCAGCGCACCGGTGATCTGTGGTGGGCGGCGGGAGATTCACGCGCGCGCGGCTTTCTGCTCGGTGGTACCTCGGGACGCACCACGCTCAATGGCGAGGGCCTGCAACACGAAGACGGTCATTCGCACCTGTGGGCGGCGCAGATTCCGAATTGCATTCCCTACGACCCGACCTTCGCCTACGAGCTGGCGGTGATCGTGCACGACGGCCTGCGCCGGATGGTCGCCGAGCAGGAGGATGTGTACTACTACCTTACGGTGATGAACGAGAACTACGCCCATCCGGAATTGCCGGTGGGTGCGGAGGCCGGCATCCTCAAGGGCATGTACCTGTTCAGGCAGGGCGGCATGGGCAAGGGCGCGCGCGTGCAGTTGCTTGGTTCGGGTGCGATCCTGAACGAAGTGATCGCCGCCGCCGACCTGCTCAAGCAGGACTGGGGCGTCGAGGCCGACATCTGGAGCTGCCCGAGCTTCACGCTGCTGGCGCGCGACGGCGCCGCCGCCGCGCGCTGGAATCTGCTGCACCCGACGGCGCCGCCGCGCAAACCGTATGTGCAACAGTGCCTGGAAAATACCGAGGGCCCGGTAATCGCCTCGACCGACTATGTGCGCGGCTATGCCGAACAGATTCGCCCTTACCTGCCGGGTCGCTTCAAGGTGCTGGGCACCGACGGCTTCGGCCGTTCCGATACCCGCGAGAAACTGCGTCACTTCTTCGAGGTTGACCGTTACTGGGTCACGACCGCCAGCCTGGCAGCGCTGGCCGAGGAAGAGAAACTCGATCCAGCCAAGGTGGCTGAGGCGGTCAGAAAATACGGCATCGATCCCGAGAAGCCGAATCCGTTGACAGTGTAATTCGAACGCTTGCCGCAAAGGCGCAAAGAACGCGAAGAGATTCTAAGAAAATCATTGGCCACAGATGAACACAGATAAATATTAATGATCGTTAAATAATGTATTCCTGGTTCTGGTCTGAATTCATCTGCGTTCATCTGTGGCTAATAGTTAAATTATTAATTAAAGGACCTGCATGCCCCAGACCATAGAGGTAAAAATCCCCGACATCGGCGACTTCAAGGAAGTCGCGGTGATCGAGGTTCTGGTCAAGCCCGGCGATATCATCAAGCCCGAAGACTCACTCATCACGCTCGAAACCGACAAGGCGACCATGGATGTGCCTTCTCCCGCCGCCGGCGCGGTGAAGGCGGTCAAAATCAAGGTCGGCGACAAGGTGGCCGAAGGGTCGCTGATACTCATCCTTGAAGCCAGCGATGAAATTGCGGCGCCAGCCAACAAGCCGGCGCCGGCGCGGGTTGCAACGCCGGGCGCTGCTGTGGCGCCCGAGCCGGCCGTGCGCAGCGCTTCTACCGTGGCGGCCGGCGTGCCGCCCGCACCCGGCCAAACCGAAGAACCGACCGCGCCGCCACCGGTGGTGTTGATGCCGGGGCCGGCGGATTTTTTTGCGGCGTCCGCGGGCGGGCACCGTTCGCACGCCGCGCCTTCGGTGCGCCGCTTCGCGCGCGAACTGGGCGTCGAGATCTCCAGGGTCAAGGGGAGTGGCCCGAAAAACCGGATTCTGAAGGAGGACGTTCAGGCCTATGTGAAGGCGGTACTGAGCGGCGCGCGTCCGGCTGCGGGCGGGGCGCTCGATCTGTTGCCGTGGCCGAAGGTGGATTTCGCCAAGTACGGTTCCTTCGAGACCCAGCCGCTGTCGCGCATCAAGAAGAATTCCGGCGCCAACCTCGCGCGCAACTGGGTTATGATTCCGCATGTCACACAGTTCGACGTGGCGGATATCACCGAGCTTGAGAAATTCCGCGTCGCCCTCAACAAGGAGCACGAGAAGAACGGTGTCAAAGTGACCGTGCTCGCGTTCCTCATCAAGGCGAGCGTGGACGTGCTCAAGATGTTTCCGGCGTTTAACAGCTCGCTCGATGGCGAGAATCTGGTCGTCAAGCACTACTACCATATCGGTTTCGCCGCTGACACGCCGAACGGCCTGGTGGTGCCGGTGATCCGCAATGCCGACCGGAAATCTTTGTTGACGATCGCGCGCGAGGCCGGTGAACTGGCCAGGATGGCGCGCGAGGGCAAGCTTTCGCCCGCCGAGATGCAGGGCGGTTGTTTCTCGATCTCCAGCCTCGGCGGCATCGGCGGCACGTCGTTTACGCCGATCATCAATGCGCCGGAAGTCGCCATTCTCGGCGTGTCGAAGGCCGGCACGCAACCGAAATGGGACGGCAAGCGGTTTGCGCCGCGCCTCCTGCTTCCGTTGTCGCTGTCCTACGACCACCGCGTGATCGATGGCGCCGCCGGGGCGCGCTTCATCACCCATATGGGGCAGGTGCTGGCCGGCATGCATCAGACGTCAAGCAGTCTGGCTCCGGCCAAGAAGAAAAATCTGCCGCAAAAACCAAAAGGACGCAAAGCAGTAATGAAACCGGGCAGAAAGCCGAAGAAATAATCAGAATTTTCTTTGCTCCCTTAGCGACTTTGCGGCAAAGAATTATTAAAAGGAGATCCATGCCCAAGACCATCGAAGTCAGAATCCCCGACATCGGCGATTTCCAGGAGGTCGCGGTGATTGAAGTCATGGTAAAGCCCGGCGATGTCATCAAGGCCGAGGACTCGATTATCACTCTTGAATCCGACAAGGCGACGATGGAAGTGCCGTCGCCGGTCGCCGGCACCGTCAAGGAGGTGAAGGTCAAGGTCGGCGACAAGGTCGCCCAAGGGGCGTTGGTGTTGTTGCTTGAGACCTCTGCAGCGGCCGAAAAAGCTTCGCTGTCCGCATCGCCCCCGGCCTCCGCGCCAGCGCCGGGCCCGGCGAAAACGGAAAAACCAACACCAACGGCGCCGGCGGCCGGTACCTACGCGGGTAAAGTGGACATCGAATGCGAGCTACTGGTGCTCGGCGCCGGTCCCGGTGGCTACTCGGCGGCGTTCCGGGCCGCCGATCTCGGAATGCGCACGGTGCTGGTCGAACGTTACCCGGCGCTCGGCGGCGTGTGCCTGAACGTCGGATGCATCCCCTCCAAAGCGCTGCTGCACGTGGCGGCGGTGACCGAAGAAGCCCAGCAGTTGGCGGAACACGGCGTGAGTTTCGGCGCGCCAAAATTCGATCTCGACAAATTGCGTGGCTGGAAAACCAAGGTCGTGGGCAAGCTCACCGGCGGGCTTGCGCAAATGGCCAAGGCGCGCAAGGTCGAAGTGGTGCGCGGCATCGGGCGTTTTCTCGATCCGAACCACCTTGAGGTTTCATTGACGACGGGCGACGGTCAACAGCCGAGCGGCGAAAAGAAAGTCGTGCGCTTTGCCAAGGCGATCATCGCTGCCGGTTCGCAGGCGGTGAAACTCCCGTTTATTCCGGAAGACCCGCGCATCGTCGATTCCACCGGCGCGCTCGACATCAAGGCGATGCCGAAGAAGATGCTGGTGTTGGGCGGTGGTATCATTGGCCTCGAAATGGCCACGGTCTACTCGGTACTCGGCACGCGCATCGATGTGGTCGAGATGCTCGATGGCCTCATGCTGGGCGCCGACCGTGACCTGGTGCGCGTCTGGGACAAGATGAATGCCAAACGCTTCGACCGGGTGATGCTCAAAACCAAAACCGTGAAGGCGGAGGCGCGGAAAGAAGGCATCAGGGTCTGGTTCGAGGGTGAGCAGGCCCCGGCCGAGCCGCAGCTTTACGATCTGGTGCTGGTGGCGGCGGGTCGTGCACCGAACGGTAAAACGATCGCCGCCGAGAACGCCGGCGTGGCGGTCACCGACCGTGGGTTCATCGAGGTGGACAGGCAGATGCGCACCAATGTGCCGCATATTTTCGCCATCGGTGATATCGTCGGCCAACCGATGCTCGCGCACAAGGCGGTGCACGAAGGCCACGTCGCCGCCGAGGTCGCGGCCGGCCAGAAGCGCTTCTTCGATGCGACCGTGATCCCATCCGTGGCCTATACCGATCCGGAAATCGCCTGGGTTGGCATCACCGAGGACGAGGCCAAAAAGGCCGGCCGCAAGATCGGCAAGGCGGTGTTCCCGTGGGCGGCCACGGGCCGCGCCATCGCCAATGGCCGCGATGAAGGTTTCACCAAGATCATTGTCGATGAAGAAACCCACCGCGTGATCGGCGGCGGCATCGTCGGCGTGCACGCCGGCGACCTCATCAGTGAATTGGCGCTGGCCATCGAAATGGGCGCGGATCCGGAGGACATCGCCCTGACCATCCACCCGCACCCGACGCTGGGTGAATCGGTCGGCCTCGCGGCCGAGGTGTTCGAAGGCGTATGCACCGACCTGATGCCGGCACGCAAGAAATAACAACACCTGCCGCAAAGACGCAAAGGGCGCAAAGAAAAAATGTTTTTATTGAATGTGGATTTCTTTGCGTCCTTTGCGTCTTTGCGGCAGAAACTCATATAGGCCTTTTCATGTCAAAAATCAGAAAGGTTGTATTGGCATATTCCGGCGGTCTCGACACCTCGGTAATTCTCAAGTGGCTGGAGGAGGCCTACGACTGCGAGGTTGTGACCTTCACCGCCGACATCGGCCAGGGCGAGGAGCTGGCGCCGGCCGCTGCCTTGGCCAGGAAGATGGGCGTCAAGAAGATATTCATCGACGACCTCAAGGAAGAATTCGTGCGCGACTTCGTGTTTCCGATGTTCCGAGCCAATACCCTGTACGAAGGTGAATACCTGCTCGGCACCTCGATCGCCCGGCCGCTGATCGCCAAGCGCCAGATCGAGATCGCCAACAAGGTCGGCGCCGACGCCGTGGCGCACGGCGCGACCGGCAAGGGTAACGACCAGGTGCGTTTTGAGCTCGGCTACTATGCGTTGAAGCCGAATGTGAAGGTGATTGCTCCCTGGCGCGAGTGGAATCTCACCTCGCGCGCGACGCTCATGGCCTATGCCGAGAAGCATGGCATTCCGGTGGAGATGAAACGCGGCAAGAAATCACCGTATTCCATGGACGCCAACCTGCTGCACATTTCTTATGAAGGTGGGGTGCTCGAAGATCCCTGGGCCGAGCCGGAAGAAGACATGTGGCGCTGGTCGGTATCGCCGCAGAAGGCGCCGAACAAGGCGACCTATATAGAACTCACTTACAAGAAAGGCGACATTGTCGCCGTCAACGGCAAGGCCATGAGTCCGGCCACGGTGCTGGCAACACTCAACAAGGTCGGCGGCGCCAATGGCATCGGCCGTGCTGACATCGTCGAGAACCGTTATGTGGGCATGAAGTCGCGCGGCGCGTACGAGACCCCGGGCGGCACCATCATGCTCAAGGCGCATCGCGCCATCGAGTCCCTCACCCTGGATCGTGAGGTCGCGCATCTCAAGGACGACCTCATGCCACGCTACGCGTCGCTCATTTATAATGGATATTGGTGGAGCCCGGAGCGTACGATGTTGCAGGAGATGATCGACGCCTCACAGGCGACCGTGAACGGCGTCGTGCGCCTCAAGCTTTACAAGGGCAATGTGATCGTGGTCGGGCGCAAGTCGGACCGGGACAGTCTGTTCGACGCGCGTATCGCCACCTTCGAGGAAGACCGGGGCGCTTACGACCAGAAGGACGCCGAGGGTTTCATCAAGCTCAACGCCCTGCGTCTGCGCATTGCCGCCAACCGTCGCCGGCGCAAGTAGATCGGCGCCCGCAGATCGGTCCGAAGCGCCCGCAAGGCAGGCGGCCTTTCTTCCCGCCTGAGAATGGCGCGATAATGTTTATTTCGTCCGCAGCAAAGGGACCCGAAATGGCCACATGGAGTTCCAAACAGGCGTTACGCGAAAGCGAAGAGAAGTTCCGCACCCTGGCGGAAACCACCGACTGCGCCATTTTCGTGTGGCGGGAAGGGCTGCTGTACGTCAACCCGGCGCTGTGCCTCATCACCGGTTATACCAGTGATGAGCTTCTCAAGCTGCCGGCCTGGGAAAGCGTCGTCCACCCCGGCGATCTGGAACGTGTGCGCGCCAACGGTCTGGCGCGGTTGCGCGGAGAGAATGTCCCCCGGCACTACGAATTTCGCATCCACACCAAGAGCGGCGAGGAGCGTTGGGTGGATTTTTCTGCCGGTGCAATCCGCTACAACGGCGAACCGGCGGTGCTCGGTTCGGCGTTCGACATTACCGAGCGCAAGCGCACCGAGCAGGCGCTGCGCGAGAGCGAGGAGAACCTGCGCACGCTCGCGGGCAACGCCAATGACGGCATTGTGGTGCATATCCAGGGCCGGGTGGTGTTTGCGAATCGCCGCCTCGGCGAGATCATCGGTTATGAGGCGGCGGAACTGCTTGGCCATGATCTCGGCGAATATTTCCATCCTGAGGAGTACGCCAGGATCAGTCAGCGCTACCAGAGCCGGCTCCAGGGTGCCGATGTACCCAATCAGTATGAAACCGTTCTTCTGAAGAAGGATGGAGCGGAGGTGTCGGTCGAAATCACCGCCGCACTCACCGCCTGGCAGGGGCAGCCCGCCATCATCGTGATCGCGCGCGACATCGGCGGACGCAAGCAGGCGGAGGCCGAGCTGTTCCGGGAGAAAGAGCGCGTCCAGGTCACGCTGGAATCCATTGGCGATGGAGTCATCACCACGGATGTCGCGGGGCGCATCGACTATCTCAACCCGGTTGCCGAGGATCTCACCGGCTGGAGCAACGCCCAGGCGAGCGGCCAGCCTTTAACCAGTGTTTTCCAGGTCAAGGACGAGAACACCCGCAAGCCGTTGCCCGATCCGGTGCAGCGCTGCCTGAACGAACAGCGCAGTATTCATATTCCCGGAAGCGCCCTGCTGATGCACCGCGGCGGCCACCGGGAATTCTCGATCGAAATCACCGCCTCGCCGATCCGCAAGCACGCCGATGAGGTCGTGGGCGCGGTGCTGGTGCTGCACGATGTCACCACCCTGCGCAACATGGCGCGGCAGATGGCCTGGCAGGCGCGTCACGATTCGCTCACCGGTCTCATCAATCGCGGCGAGTTCGAGGTGCGGCTGGAGCAGGCGCTCGAGAGCGCGCGCAGCGGCCATACCCAGCATGCGCTCTGCTACCTGGATCTCGACCAGTTCAAGATTGTGAATGACTCCTGCGGGCACATCGCCGGCGACGAACTGCTCAAGCAGCTGACGGCGCACCTGCAGGCGCGGGTACGCGAGACAGACACGCTGGCGCGCCTCGGCGGCGACGAGTTCGGCATCCTGCTCGAACACTGCCCGATCGAGGAGGCGAGCGAGACCGCCGAAATGCTGCGCGAGGTGGTGAAAAAATTCCGCTTCGCCTGGCAGGAAAAAGTTTTTGAGATCGGCGTGAGCATCGGTGTCGTGCCGATCACGACCGACAGCGGCAACATCGTGGACGTCCTGAGCGCCGCCGATTCGGCCTGTTATGTGGCCAAGGATTACGGCCGCAACCGCATCCACGTGTACCAGCCGAAGGACCATGCGCTCGCCGAACGCCACGGCGAGATGCAGTGGGTGCAGCGCATCAACCGTGCGCTGAACGAGGACCGCTTCCGTCTGTTCTTCCAGAAGGTTCTGCCCCTGTCCCCGGGCGAACACGAGCACTACGGCGAGATCCTGGTGCGCATGGTGGATGAACAGGGCAAGATCGTGCTGCCCATGGCGTTCATCCCGGCCGCCGAACGCTACCAGATGATGCCGGCTATCGATCGCTGGGTCCTGAGCGCGACGCTGGCGGCGCTGGCTGAGCGCAAGCCCGCGCGGGATGACGTCAGCATCTGCGCCATTAATCTCTCCGGGCAATCGCTGTGCGACGACCACTTCCTGGCGTCAGTGGTGGATATGCTGCACGCCTCATCGATCAACCCGGCGCATGTCTGCTTCGAGATCACCGAAACCGCGGCCATCGCGAATCTCACCCGCGCCATGCATTTCATCTCCGTGCTCAAGGGCATGGGTTGCCGTTTCGCGCTGGACGACTTCGGCAGCGGCCTGAGTTCGTTCATGCATCTCAAACGTCTGCCGGTGGACTTTCTCAAGATCGACGGCGGCTTTGTGCGCAGCATGGTGAAAGATCCGGTGGACGCGGCCATGGTTGAGGCGATCAACCGTATCGGTCTTGTCATGGGCATCCGCACCATCGCCGAAGCGGTCGAGAATGATGAGACCCTCGAACGCTTGCGCGATCTTGGCGTCAACTACGCCCAAGGCACCATCATCGCCCGGCCCGAACCTTTTGAGCCCGCCAGCCCGCTGCTTGCGCCGGGCGGGCTCAAATTCGAATCCCGGCATTGATTAGTGTCGCGGCCCGCCCTATGAAACTAAATAATTGAACTCAAGGCAGAATGGCCGGCATGGAATTCAAGAACGTCACCGTAAAACACAAGGCCAACGTCTATCACGATGGCAAGGTCACCAGCCGCACCGTCATCACGCCCGAAGGCGAGATGAAGACCCTGGGTGTGATGTTGCCCGGCACCTACCGCTTCAGCACCCAGGCGCCGGAACGCGTCGACATCACGCAGGGGCACTGTCGCGTGAAACTCGCCGATCAGCAGGGCTGGAGCAGCTATCAGGCGGGCGAGAGCTTCAACGTTCCTGGCAACTCGCATTTCGAAATAGAGATTGATGACTTTCTGGATTACGTTTGCCACTTCGGTTGAACAGTGAAGTAGTGAAGTAGGATGGGTGGAGCGAAGCGTAACCCATCATCCAGCCTGTTGACCTGATGGGTTACGCTTCGCTTCACCCATCCTACGCTTGCTCAGACGATGGTGCGCGAGAGCCGCACACCATCCACCCCCGGCGCGTAGTAGCCGCGCAATACCCCGCCTTCCTGGAATCCGCAACCCGCATACAGCCTGCGCGCCGCATGATTGTCGGCCTTCACTTCGGCGCGACAGGCGGTTAACCCTTGCGTGCGCATCCACACGCAGCCGGACTCGATCAAATGTTTCCCCCAACCTTGCCCGCGCAACGCCGGATGCACGGCGAGCGAGTAGAGCCGCGCCCAGCGGGCGCGGCCGTTGCTCGCTTTCAACCAGCATGCCATCGCCCGGCCGTCCAAACTCAAGAGCCAGCAGGTATTAGGATTGCTCAACAGGGCACGCAACTGGCGGGGCGAGAACGCGCCGTCCGCCGCCCCGAAGCATGCCGCCTCCAGTGCGGTGATGGCATCGAAATCGGCGGGTCCGGCTTTTCTCAGGCCCGTGACAGCAAGATCGGTCATTCCGGCAGCAAGCGGCGCAGGATAATCTTTTCGCCGAACATCGCCGGCCGGTAGCTCATTTTGACGCGCCGCAGGTTTTCAAACCCGAGGTCGTCGCCGACGTTGATGTAGGTGCATTCGACGAACACCTTGCTGAACTCGCGGAACAGATACTGGGCGGCGCCCTGGATGTTGAAATTGGTTTTCTCGATCAGCACGTTCGCCACGTCGCGGTTCAGGCGTTCGCCGAAGGTGAAGCCCTCAAGCCGGCCGTCGATGAACAGGCTGAGACCCTCCAGTTTCAGCTCGTCGTACAGGGCGATGGCGCGCTGGATGGCCTTGCGTTCCATTTCGATGTTGTACACAAAATCCTCGAACGACCCGTCCGGGATGGTCTGGAGGCGTTGTTGCATCCAGGCGTTAACCAGGGCGCGTGCCGCCTCACGATGGGTTTTGTTGAACGGCGCCAGTTCGTGGTTCGGGTGCGCGCGCCGGAACTGGTTGATCTCGTTGCGCTTGGTCTTGTACGAATTGCCCTTGAGGTCGATCAGATCCTGGGTGCGGTAGATGTAGTCGGGGTTGGTGACTTCCACGTTCCAAAGCTCGCCGTTGATGAGCGGGCCGCCGGTCAGGATGTCGGTGTCCAGCACCTTGAGGAAGTCGTGGTAGACGAAATCGAGACGCGCCTGTTGCGGCGATGGGTTGTAGGCATCCAGTATCTTGATGCAGATTCTGAGCGCCCGGCCCTGGCGCGCGGGTTCGCCGAGCGGCGGCAACAGCATGGTGAGCCCGTTACCGCTAAGCGCGAACAGGCAGAAGCAGCCTTCGATGATCTGGTAAAAGCCGCTCGCCTGCGCCAGCCAGATGACGTTGTTGGCGAAGCTGTAGTCGGACAACGCCACGTTAAGGCGCGCACAGGCATCATCGAAGTACGGTTTGGCGCTGTGGTCGAAGGGGTAGAGCCGGTATTTGCCGGCGCCGAGATAGCGCCTGACCGGGCTTTCGCTGCGGGCCGCCGGGTAGGCGGTGCTGCCCACCGGCGTGAGGAGGTGGGTGTCCATGACGGCGTTGACGGCGTTCAGCATGGGCGGGTGTCTCCGACGAACGCCGTCATCGGTTCGGGGGGTTCTTCAGGATTACGCGGCACAGGGGCTCCTTCGGTTGGTTTGGCTGAATCGGGGGCGTAAAAAACGGGGCAAAGCGCCCCGTTCGGAAGAGAAGACATTTCGGCCCCACGGCTGCGCCGTGACGGCTTTGGTGCGACTACACGAGTCAGAAATATCAGACATGATTGAGGATGTTATTTACCGGCTGCCGTGCCGGATTGCAAGCGCTATTTCTGTCCGCGCGGCCGTATTTTCCGTCGCCCTCGCCAGGCGAAAAATTGCCCGCCCGGGTCAGAGCGGCTAGGCTTAAGCGCCATACCTATTTCTGCGGAGATTCACCCATGCGCGTGCTGCACACCATGCTCCGGGTCGGCGACCTGGAACGCTCCATTCGCTTTTACACCGAGGTACTGGGTATGCGGCTATTGCGCCAACACGACTACCCGGATGGCAAATTCACCCTCGCTTTCGTCGGCTACGGCTCGGAGACGGAGCAGGCCGTGATCGAGCTCACCTATAACTACGGTGTGGACCGCTACGACCTCGGCGGCGGCTTCGGCCACGTTGCCCTGGAGGTGGACGATGCCGCGGCCGCCTGTGCGCAGATCAAGAGCCGCGGCGGCAAGGTAGTGCGCGAGGCCGGCCCAATGAAGCACGGCACCACCATCATCGCCTTCGCCGAAGACCCGGACGGTTATCGCATCGAACTCATAGTGAATGAGGCTTCATTCACTAAGCCGCCCGGCAAGTCGTAGCCTTGGCTTTGAAAGACCGACCTGGCGAAAGAAACTACCAGCCGATCCCCGGCAAGGCGGTTATAGTTCGTGTCACCCACCCATCAAACCGGGGCGCCCATGCCATTACCCACTCCCGAAGAAAAAATGCAGTCGCTCAAAACACTCACCACGGTGGTGTACGCGCTCTATGCCGCCACGTTCATCACCGGCATTACCTGCATCATCGCCATCGTCATCAACTACGTGAAGAAAGACGATGTCGCCGGCACCTGGCTGGAAAGCCACTTCCGCTGGCAGATTCGTACCTTCTGGTACGGCCTGCTCTGGATGATTTTGGGCGGGATTACCTGGATTATTGTCATCGGCTGGTTCGTGCTGGCCGTCAATTGCGTGTGGCTCATCTACCGCATTGTGAAAGGCTGGCTGAACCTCAACGACGGCAAGCCGATGTATTCGGTGTCGTAGCCAGTCGCCCACCTTCCCTAGGCAGCGAGCGTTCCTGCAGATACTGAATAATCGCGCGGGAATCCCGCATCCAGGTGATGTTTCCATGGTGTTACGGGTTTGCACCCGCCACCACCACGAATGCAGCCGTTATTTCAGTAAGAAGCCTGATACAAGGGGTACAGCGAGGCCTGCTCGTGCTCGAAGCGTTGCGCCAGCGCCGAGCCTATCACCAGCAATTCGATCTGGAAGGTTTTGGCAGACATATCGTCCAGCCGCGTGGCGCTGTAGGTGCGCAGAAAATCCATAATCTGGCGGCTGTTGTCCAGCATCTCACGCCGGCACTCATTGATAATCGCCGATTTCGCCGCGTCGCCCGCCAGGTGGCGCAACACGTAAACGTAAAACTGCACATTTGCCGTCATCAAATGATCTTGCAGGGTAATGCGCAGCTCTCCGAGCTTGCGCATTACGCCATCGTAGTCATGGGTGGTGAGCAGTACCTGCGACTGGGTAATGAATTCCAGCATGCGTTGGTGGTCGGCCGTGAGGCGCTTGATCAACAACGGGTCGTAACCGATGCGCGTGCCCGGCGCTCGCGACTGGCGAACAGCCGGTGGTGTGGAAACTTTGTTGGGGTCGGACTGCAGAAATCCACGAAAGGCCATCGTCAATCCTTAGATAGGGAAACTATCCAGTTGTGCTAGCTATAACTTAGCATCCTCACACACCAGCGGCACCCCGGTATTACCGCCCCGCCAAGTTCATGCACGCCTAAGCCATTGAAGCACCAAGATTCAATCCGCCTCGGTCCACGGCGAGCCTTCGCGCCATGCTGACAAAACGTGGGCTCTCTCGGACAAGCGGTAGCGGCCAACTAAGCTGCCGGCGAGCGTGGCCCTGCGCCGGCCACAAACAGAACAGAGGCAATCAATTGGTTTTTCCAAGGTCTGGCACAGGGTTTTCCTGCAGGCAATTCCATCTAGTGTAGTGCTTCGTATTTAACGGACCTTCCGGTCTTGCAGGTACCCTCCCCTTGAAGGGGAAGGAACCCTGCGCTTGAGTTTCAAACAGAATGAAGCACTACACTAGCCACCTTAACCACCCAAACCGGCTAAACTCCCCACCATGAAACACGCCGTCGTCGATGCCCGCGTAATACCGGAAGGCCGTTTGGATGTGCTCTCGCGCCTGGAGGTGAGCAAGCTGCTCGATACCAGCCGTGGCGGGCTGCATGAGTTGTTTCGCAACTGTTCGCTGGCGGTGCTCAACTGCGGCAACGAGATGGACGACGGCAAGGAGCTGCTGGAGCGCTACCGCTCGTTCGACATCCGCGTGGTGCCGGAGGAGCGCGGCATTCAGTTGGAAGTGAAGGGCGCGCCGGCCACCGCCTTTGTCGACGGCCAAATGATCAAAGGCATCGGCGAGCACCTGTTCGCGGTGCTGCGCGACGTGGTGTACG
>CAYJBG010000020.1:0-20046 GCA_964368085.1 uncultured Acidiferrobacterales bacterium
TGGCTCTCTTTCTTTGTGCCTCAGATAGGACATTACTAATACAGGTATCAATAGTCAGCACGACCCGAGTCTGAGACGTTACCGGCAGGCTCTGCACGAACGCCAACACCCGGCCATCCGACACAGTTTCCATGTTATCGAGGATAAGCAGGGTCTTCCACGCGGAAAGTAGCTCATAAGCAAGAGCTTGTTTTGTAGCTAGGTCCTTGTTGGTATCCTCCTGAAAGAGAATCAAGATGTGATCGAGTAAGTTTTCTAGGGAATAGAGTGATCGACTATAGCGCGCGATGCCTGCATCTGTGAGGATCGTCTCTTTCGCAGTGATTTGGAGAATTGCCTCAAATTCACGCGTACCATAGAGCTCGTATGTGGCCCAGTTGACTAGCGCAGATTTTCCGACCCCGCCTGGACCATGCACGTTAATGATCCAAATTCGCGGATCGCCCCGAATCGCGGCCAGAAGTCCTTCCCGAAGAGCAAGCCGACCGACAAATCCTCCATATCCGCGGTCAAGAAGGCGGTACGTTCCTTCTTCGACTGCAAATGGCGATGGAGAAGTCTCCGACCGAATGGCATCATCGTCCGCCTGGGATTCAAGTCGCTCTAAAAGTTCAGTTATCTGGCCCTGATTACTTACCTTAATGGTCGAGTCAGAGTCACGGACGTAGATTTCTCCTCGCCGAAGCCCGAAAGGTTTTCCAGCGCAAAAGTCCTTGGCAACCAAGGTCGGGCTTCGGCGTTTGCTACGCTTCCTGCTCGACCGCACAAGAATTATCGCAAAGTCTTTGTGGCCGCTGTCGTAACCAAGAGAATGGGTTACGACATCGACGTCAAGACTTACGCCAGTCGCACGTACAACCTTGTCTCTCAGTGATTTCGTGTCGTACTGGAAAGGACCAGGAAGGCCGGTTTGCTCCCAAGTTTTGTCTCTCACGCCTACGAGGATATAACCACCACCAACATTCTTTAGGGCGAGCACATCCTTTGCAAAGGCGCACAGCTCGTAGTCCATATCTATGGCGAGCGACTCTTTGTAGTCGAGATACTCGCACTCCCCACGGCAATTCAAGAGATAAGTAAAGGCCTCACGACTAAGGTCGCCCTGACCGACCATCCGTTCGAGTACTGCGAGATTCATTGATCCCCCGTTTCAACGATTGCGATCGTGGCTCTTTGCTTCTGCCATCTAACTACAAACAGACCCCAAAACCGTGGTAATTAAACACAAAAAAGGAAACAGACTGCGGCACCCCCAATTCTGCAGAAAAGGTGCCAGATTTATTTAATTCCAAAAGCATCTTTGCCCCCAATCTACTGATGAACCAATGACAAAGATACAGAATCAACGGGCCGCTTCAGCAGCAACATGCCCGGCAAACGAAGCAACGAATGCCCTAAGGCCGGTGATCTTGCTGAGGTCACTGTAATTCCCGGACTTGGCGGCAGACCTCGGCGAACCGATGATCGTGGCCGCCGTGTACAACTGCTCCTGAATCAGCTTTTTGCAGAGGATATTGTAGCGGTCGAGATAGGATGCCGACTGAAAATCTCTGGATACTGCGAAATGGGGTGACGAATCTCGCACTGAGGTTCTGGATTCATCGCAGTCCTCAACCAGCATCAGCCAACCCACGAACGGGCGGGGGTTTTCGCCGAACGCGTTTTCCCGATAGGCCGTCCAGAGATCCACGGCGGTCCCGATCGCTTCTTCGGTTCTGTTGTTGAAGTTATTGCCAAAACTTGGCCCGACTTGTGATTTGAATTCCAGCGCCGCGACCAGCCTGCCCTGGTTCATGACCAGCATGTCCCACAACTTGGTGGGCCGGTAATAGCCGGGAAGCGTCAGAACGCGGCGCTGTAAATGGATGTCCGCGTGCTTCAACCCGTTGGCGTGAACAATATCCACCGCCAGCGACACGAAACCATCCATGTTCTTGCCGGCGGTTACCCCGGCGCGCTCGCCCTGATCGCGCTTGCCGCTCTTGATCTGGCGTTTTTGGGCGGCGCTGCGGTTTCCCCAGAATGCCTTTACCGCCTTGCGGGCCTTGTTGTCGTAATCGGCAAGACTGACGGGCATCCTCGATGTCCTTGCGTTGTTATTCTTGTGTGATGGCGGCCTGCTCGGCCGGGGTCAGCCGATAGAGCAGGAATGCCGCCGCGTTGCAGGCTTGCCGGTCGCCGGATGTTGCCGCTGCGATGAGTTCATTCTGAACCTTGGCCGGCACGTCCTGCCACTTTGGAAGCCTGATCCGCCGCAGGTATTGTGCCTGGAAGCGCAGGTACCCGCCGCGCATGCGGGTTGAATAGGTTGCGACAAACAGCCGTGCGATGCCTGACATCAGCACCGCTTGCAGGGCGTGGAGGTTCCACTCGTCCGAGGTGATGTAGTAAAGATTGTGGTGCGGGTAGAAGTGGCCGCCTTCAAACACAACGTTGGCGTGGCCCTTGATGTCCGGGATCAACAGTTTCTGCTTGAACGTCAGGTCGTAGTGGATGCGATCGATCGTGCGATACCAGCTCGCCGGGTGCGCCTTGGCGCAGTTGCGGGCGGTGATGGCGGCATGGTGTTCCGAAAAATAGCGCGCCAGCTTCGGGTATTTGTCGAGATCGACCAGTGTTCCGTCTTGCTCGAACGGGTTGATGACGCCCAGGCCGCGCCACTTTACTTCGCCGGTCTCGACATCCTTGGTGGTTACGAGCGGCAGCTTGCGGCTCTCCTCGACATCCAGCGCCTCCATGGGACCAACGAAAATCCTGTCGGCCCCGGTCGCCACGCCGATGCCGACCTTGCAGCCCGCCTCTTCAATCAGCGGGAATTCACTTTCCAGACGCCGAACCAGTGCGAGCTGGTGTGATATTTCCAACAGCCACGGGTCGGAGCCCGAGACCGCGCCGGGCGCTTCGGTGACGCCACTGCCCGCCGGAATTGCGCTTGCGCGCATGGCCGTTGCCAGTGCACTCAGGCATTCACGGGTCGCCTCGGGCTTGTGTGCGACGCGCGTCGGCCCGGTATTTTCGCGGGCGATGACGGTAATGGCCGGGTAGGCGATAACTTCCTGGTGGAACGCGGCGGTGTCCACCATATCCACGAAATAACGCAGATGATAGCCGTGCGAGACAAAGCCGCGGAGCGGACCGCCGTATTTGTTTTTCATCCAACGATCGGAACAGATAAAGCCCAGCACTCCGCTCGGCGCCAAAAGGCTCAGGCTGCGTTCGATGAAGGGAACATAGATATCCGCGCGGTCGTAGATCGTTTTATAGCGCGCGCGGTACTCCGCCATCAGTCTCTCGGGCAACAGTTCTTGCCGGACGTAAGGGGGGTTACCGATTGCGTGGGTGAAATCGCCCGGTATGTCGATTAGAAGGAAGTCGCCATCAACAAGCCAACGGTCGAGAATTTTTGCGACGTCCGCACTTTCCAGCCCATGACTGGAAAGAATCGGTGCAATTCTCGCCCTGGCGCTGTCCAGGCTGTCGCGATGCACTTCGACGGCGCGGATGGCCCCTGCAAGATCGCTGACCGGATCGGTGCCGCTCCTGCGCTGGGAGAAATACGCGTACAGAAGACGTTCGACAGCGGCCACAAGAAAATCGCCGTGACCGAACGCGGGCTCCAGCAGCCGGTATTGATATAAAGGACGGTCCGCCGTGTAGCCGCACAGGTCCAGAATGAAATCGACAACTTCGCGGCGCGTGAATATCGCGCCACGCTCTTTTATTCCTCCGTTCGCCATGGTCTCGCTGGCGGTGGTTACCGCCGGGAGCGGCAGGAGCAGTGCTTCAGCAAGAGGCTTCCTGTGGGCGACTTCGGTCATTGCTGATTACCTGGAACCGCTGTACATGGGACGTAAGGGAACTGATGGTTCAAAGTTTACCCCCTCCTCCCCCTTTTACCCAGCCACCCTGTCCGAACCTGCTTTCTGGTGAATATAAACGGACTAGGGAAGGTTTGAATAATTCGATGTAGGGTGCGTCCCACGCACCATTTTGTCGATCGGTGCGCAGGGCGCACCCTACATTTTTGGAATAATCAGAGGTTCCTTAGGCCAATCCTCACTCCCGTATCACCACAAGCCTATCCGCCCCCGACTCCGGCAACCACACCTCGCCGTTCCGGCCGAGGATCTGACGCACGCTGGCGTTGCGGCTGGTGCTCTTGAGCACGGTGAACTGTTCGGTCTTCGGGTCGAAGCGCAGCGTGGCGTTGGCGCCGAAATCGAACGGCCAGACGATGTCCTTGTTGTCCACGTACACGGCATAGACCTGCGGGTCTTCACCGGGGGCTTTCCACACGCGCCATTGTTTGGTCTTCGGGTCGTACAGCGATACCTGGCCGGAGCGCCATTCACTTACCAAAATTCTGTTTTGCGAATCCGCCCACACGCGGCGCGCGCCCTGGTTGGGGGTGGGCGGCTCGATGACGGTTGCCAGAGTCAGCCGGAGACATCGTTTGCGAGTAGCGCTTCGACCTGCCGATGCAGATCGGGCAGCTTGCCTTCCAGTATTCCCCACACCAGCCGGTGGTCGATCTCGGCATAGCCGTGAATCAGAATGTTGCGGAACGCGATGATGCGGCGATGCTCGCTGATCGCCGCGACCGCATCTGGATCGACCTTGGACAACTGGTTGAGGGCCTCGCCAATGATTTCGAACTGACGCTCGATGGCGGAGCGCAGCAGCGGGTCGGCGGTGAATTCCACGAAGGTCTTGCCGCGCGAAAAACTCAACAGCAGGTCGGCGGCTTGCTTGATGTCGAAAAGGTACTTCTTGGCCTCATGCCGCATACAACAGCGCCCGATTTCGCTCGATGCTGCGCAGAAAATAGGGATTGCGCACGGCGGTGGGAATGACCAGATCCACCGGTCGCTGGTAAAGGGCCGATAGCGACTCCTGCAAACCAAAGTAGGCATCCGCGTAGGCGGGCGGGTCGAGTTCCTCGAACTCCACCAGAAAGTCGAGGTCGCTGGTGGTGGGCTCGAAGTTGCCCGATGCCGCGGAGCCGAACAACTCCAGGCGACGGACATGATGCCGTCGGCACAGGCTTGTCAGCTCTTTCTGCTTGGCTTCAATGAACGGTTGCATGGGTGGTTTCCGTCAGCGATGCAACGGGCTTGTTTAATCTAGTCTAGCCAATTCCGGCGAGTCTGTCCCATGTTCCAGCCTAAAGGAAAGTCGACAGGTATATTTTCTGGCTGGACACTATTTCCCTCACTCCCGAATCACCACCAGCTTGTCCGCCCCCGACTCCGGCAACCACACCTCGCCGGGCCGGCCGAGGATCTGGCGCACGCTGGCGTTGTGGCTGTTGCTCTTGTGCACGGTGAACTGTTCGGTCTTCGGGTCGAAGTGCAGGGTGGCGTTGGCGCCGAAATCGGACAGCCAGACGATGTCCTTATAATTCACGATAATTCACGCACACGGAGCACTGTCGTCAAGCAGCCTTCGCATGCCCTTGACCCTGTCGCGGCGCTTTCGATGCAGCGATAGCCTGTGCGAGATCGCGTTTGGTGGCGCCGAGGGCAAACAGCGAGCGGATCAGGAGGTCGACGGATACGGAGGGATCGCCGGCTTCCATCTTGGCGATGCGCGACTGGCTGGAGCGCAGCCGCTGCGCCAAATCGATCTGCGTCAGCTTCAGCGCTTCGCGCCGTTCGCGCAGCCAGCGGCTGAGTGCAAGCTTGAGTTCGATGAAGCGGGCCTCCTCCGTCGTCAGGCCGAGGAATTCCGAGGTCGAGCCGACCTTCCAGCCGCGCTGTTCCAACTTCTTTCGCTTTGCCTTATTCATCGTCGTACATCCTCAGTCTGCGCTTACAGGTATCGATTACCGGCACGGGTGTCTTGGCCGTGGTTTTCTTGAACACTTCCAGGATCACGATGGCGTCAGGGTCGACGCGATACACGATCCGCCACGTGGCGTTCCGGTCGTTGATGCGTAGCTCGTGGCACCTTGGCCCTATGGACGGCATCGGCCGAGAGTGCGGCAACGAGAGCGCTTCGCCTTCCTGCAGCTTGCGCAACAGGAACCCCGCCTCGACCCGGGCAGCCTGGGAAAAGGGCGGCGTTTTGACCTCTCCGTGAAGCCACACCAATGGCTTGTTCCTGGCATCCATGCTGAGAATAAGACTATGTCAGTATTGACATATAGTCAAATCGGCGTCATGTCCGGCTCGCAAAGGCGACGAATTCGTTCCCCGGCCGGTCTCTCCTGGCCCTCACTCCCGAATCACCACCAACTTATCCGCTCCCGACTCCGGCAACCACACCTCGCCGGGCCGGCCGAGGATCTGGCGTACACTCGCGTTGCGGCTGGTACTCTTGATCACGGTGAACTGTTCGGTCTTCGGGTCGAAGCGCAGGGTGGCGTTGGCGGCGAAATCGGACAGCCAGACGATGTCCTTGTGGTCCACGTACACGGCGTAGACCTGCGGGTTGTCGCCCGGGGCTTTCCATGCGCGCCACTGTTTGGTCTTGGGGTCGTATCGCGATACCTGGCCGGAGAGCCATTCGCTTACCCAGATACGGCTTTGCGAATCCGCCCACACGCGGCGCGCGCCCTGGCCCGGCGTCGGTGGCTCGATGACCGTGGCCTTGCCGGTTTTCGTGTCGATGCGCGCGATGTGCGAACCGGCGAGCGAGGCGTAGTACACGCTGCCATCCGGCGCGGTGCAGATGCCGTACGGACCGCGGCCGCGCGGGGCGGCGAACACTTCGGTCTTTCCAGTTTTGGGATCGAGGCGGCCGTAGTAGCCGACCTGGCCGGTGAACCAGAGAATGCCGGCCTTATCGAAGGTGGCGGTGTTGAGGTTGGTGTTGGGCGTGCCCTTGGGCAGCGGGAAAACTGTGACCTTGCCGGACTTGAGATCCACGCGGGGATCCACGCGCACGATGGCGTTGAGGCCGGAATCAGTCACCCACGGCGCACCGTCCGGGCCGACGATGACGCCGTGCGGGGCGGAATTTTTTCCAAGCGGGATGTGGCGGGTCTTGCCGCCCCCGTTATTACCAGCGGGATCGAGATACCCAAGCGCGCCCTGATTCTGTGCGGTGTACCACACGCCGCCATCCGGTGCGGGCGCGAGATCGTGCGGGTGCGATCCTGCGGGGACCGGGTATTCCTTGATCTCCAGCGCGGTGCAGATGTTGCTGGCGATGATCAGGGCCGAGGCCAGCAGAAGACTTGTTCCGTGCTGCATTCGGCGTTGCTCCCTTTTGGAGGCTTGGTGGGGCTGGGCCCCACCCTACGTTTACTGCATGTCTCTGAGAAAAATAATCCGGGAGGATTTCTCGAAAATAGAAGCAACTACTGCTCTATGACCCGGTTTTTTTGCGGCCGCTCGTCGGCACCATTAACCATGTGTTGCGTCACTGAGCAGCCGCTCGATCTCGGCCACAATCGGATTGATGCGGTTGTCGACGACGTCCCACACAATTTTCAGATCGACGCCCATGTAGCCATGAATCAGCACTCGCGCATGCCGGCCATGCTGGACCACGGAATGTTGGAGTGTTTCTCGCGGAATGCTAGCGACAAGGCCTTGGTAGCCTCGCCGATAATTTCGAGATTACGGATCACGGCATCCTGAATCAGCGTGCTGGCCATGAAGGCTTCCCGCCCGTCGCGGGTGTAGTCCTGTATGCGCTTACGGCATCGCGGATGTGGCTCAGGTAGGCGACATCCCGCTTCACAGCGGACGCGCCTCCCGCAGCACTTGAGCACGGATATAGGGCGAAAGACTTTTTTCGGTGAGCACATCGACCCGGCGACCGAGCCTGGCTTCCAGCTCCTGCTTGAGCTCGATGAGATCGAAGAGGTCGCGGCCGGGTTCGAGCTCCACCAGCAAGTCTACGTCGCTGTCCGTCCGCTGCTGACCGCGCAGGAAGGAGCCGAACAGCTGCACCCCGCGCGCGCCATGGCGCCGGGCAATTTCCAGTACCGCCTGTTTGTCGAATTCCGCACCCATGGCTGGAAGAATAGCCCTCGTTCGGGTTTTTTGGTAGACCTGCCGCCTTGTCCAAATCTGCTTTCGGCCGAACAGAACCGGCAAAAGCCAGTCCTCGTCCCATGCTCTGGGCTTGTTATTCACGACCTTTCCAGTATCCCGGCAATCTGCGTTGATGGGCAACTGCCAGAATTCGCAATGTCGACTCTCTCGCTGCTGCTCACGCTGCCTTCCTTACCGTCAGCTTCACCTGCATGCCTGCTCGCGCCACCATATTCACCAGAGCATCCAGACTGAACAAGTCGATCTTGCGCTTGAGCAGCAGGTTAAGTTTCGGTTGGGTGATTCCGATCAGGCGTGCCGCCTCCTTCTGAGTCATTCCGCTTTTGCGGACAATCTGTTCGATCTTGATCATGAGTTCTGCGCGCATGATCAGATTCTGGGCCTCAGCGGGAGGGAAGCCGAGGTCGCGAAAGATGTTTCCGCTGCCCTTTTCGATTTTCAGGCGACCGGTCATATATCTCTATATTCGACGAAAGGAGGGTTAGGTTTTGTTGGGTTCGCCGCGTTCCCTCACCCCTTGCCCTTTCGCCCTCACCCTCATTCCCTCTCCCGCAGGGGCCTTCACCCTTTGCCCTCTCCCAGAGGGAGAGGGGAAGTTGGTGAGAATCTTTGTTCGGTCGAGGCGAGGCGCGCGTGGCGCGCACTTCTTACCCGGTTTTTTGCGGGCTTTTCTGGCAGACGACGTGCGCGACCGCACCCGGGAATGACGCCAGCTTCCCGGGCAACGGCCGGCGCGCCGGTGCCGGGGCGGCCAACGACAACTCGCCTGAAAGACCATCCATAGCCGCATTGTGCCGCGCGTTTATCAAAAAATGACTTTAAGCGTTACCCATTGCCACATTTTACGGACTCCCCTGTTCTGGAAGCCCCCGAAACGCGTCAACAAACGCTGCTTCTGGCCGGTGGGCATGAAACTTGCTCTTAATATAAGGGCTTGAGCCGTCTATACACAACATGGAGGTCACCATGAGAAACCGTATTGCACTTCTGGATGCCGCCGCGCGACCGGGGCCGACGCACCGAACGATATCGCTGATCCTTGGCACAGCCTGTTTGCTGCTGGTTATGTTGCCGAGCGTCACCGCCCATGGCGCCGACACAGCGGAGCAAGAAACTTCCTACAAATTCGGCGCTTTCCCCATGATCGCGGTGGGGCAAATGCACAGTGTCTTTTCCCCCGTTGCCGCGGAGTTCGCCAAGGCATTGGGCCATCCCGTGCTTTTCCGCACCAAACCGACCTTCGCCGAATTTCGCGAACAACTTAGCCTCGAAACCTACGATTTCGCAGTCGTGCAACCATTCGACTACGTGCTGGCCCACGACAAATATCATTACCTGCCACTGGCGCGTTTCGAGAAACCGTTAAAAGGCAGTTTCATGGTCCTGGCTGACAACCCATTACGCGGCCTGCAGGACCTGCGCGGCAAGAAGGTGGCCGTTCCACCGACTACCGCCGCCGTCACCTTGATGGCCAAAAAGGCTTTACAGGATGCCGGGTTCGATCTCAAACGCGATATCGAGCTGCAATACACGAAATCGCACGATTCCTGCCTGCAACTGGTAATGACGAAGTCGGTCGAGGCCTGTGTCTCGTCCCCGCGGGCGGTATCCCTGTTCGAGGAAAAATGGGGCAAGCGCTTCCGCGCGCTGTACCTTACGCCTTCGATCCCAAACACCTTGTTCGTGGTTCACCGACGAGTCCCGCGCCAGGTTCGCGAAGCGTTGTTGAAGACTGTTACTTCCTGGCCAGGATCCTCTGAGGCGGGAGCGAAGTTCATCGAGATAAACAGCATGCACCTGGTGCCTGCCACAAACGCGGAATACGACGTAGTACGGAAATTTCCCGTAGGCCTGGACTGATAAAATGCGTTTGCGCCTCTCTTCGCTGCGCTACCGGATTGCGGCCACCATCTTTATCCTGGAAGCCGTGATGATGGCGCTGGTGCTGTGGTACACGCTCACGCTTGCGGTCGGCGCCAGCCGCAACCAGCAGCTGGCGCACGAGGAGGCTACCCTGAATGCCACGACCCAGATCAGCCGCAATGCACTGCTCTCGGAGGATTATTCTGAATTATTGCCTTACATCCAGTCCATGATCCAGGGTGACATCGTCAATGCCTATGTCACCAATCACGAAGGTAAAGTGATGGCCGCCACGGATTTGGCGTCGTTGGCCGGTCCCATGCCGGTACTGGAAGATTCCGCCACTGAATTCTGGCGCACGCGCGACATCATCAACGAAAACGAGAAACTCGGCACGCTCTCAATAAAATTTTCCAATGCCAATCTGTTCAAGGCGATCAGAAATGCGCGCAACCTGGGGATCTCGATCGCGGCCACCGGAATGGGAATTATCGCAGTGATCGGTACACTGATGGGCTACCTGTTGACGCGGCGGCTCGATGTGTTGGCCCAATCTGCACAACGGTTCGCCCAGGGCGACCTCACCGCCAAAACCGGCTTGCAAGGCACGGATGAGGTGGCCGAGGTCGGTCGCGCCTTCGATCAAATGGCGGTCAACATTCAGGAGCATATCGTCGCCATCGAAGAAACCAACCAGCGTTTCGCCCTGGCCATGGCCGGCAGCAACGACGGGATTTGGGACTGGGACATTGCCAACGATCAAACCTATTTCTCCCCGCGCTGGCGGGAAATGCTCGGTTTTATGGATAACGATTCTGAGTTCCACAACAGTATTTCCGATTGGCGCGAGCGTATCCATCCGGAAGACGCGCAAAAGGTCCGGGACACCCTGGACACCTATTTGCGCGATGGCGCCGCGCTACTCGCGATCGAGCATCGTCTCCGGAAAAAAAACGGCGAATACATCTGGGTGCTAATGCGCGGCAAGGCGTCGCGCAACAACGAAGGTAAGGCAGCCAGAATGGCAGGGTCGCTCTCGGATATCACCGACCGAAAACAGCAAGAGTCGCTCATCCAGCACCAGGCGATGCACGATGCCCTGACGAATTTGCCCAATCGCATGGTGTTGCACGACCGTCTGGGACACGCCATCCGCGTAGCCCAGCGACAGCAGGAGTCGCTTGCGGTGCTGATGATGGACCTGGACCGTTTCAAGGAAATTAACGATACCCTCGGCCATCACGTCGGTGATCTGGTACTTCAGGAAGTTGCACTGCGCTTACAAAACGCGGTGCGCAAATCCGATACCGTGGCGCGTCTCGGCGGCGACGAATTCGCGGTGGTGTTGCCAGGAGTGGACATTTCGAAGATTGGACCCATCGTTAATAAAATCCTCAAGTCGCTGGAGCCGACTGTTATTCTCGATCAACACTCCCTGCACATCGAGACCAGCATCGGCGTCGCCCTGTACCCGCAACACGGCGAAGATTCGAACACCCTGATCAAGACCGCGGATATCGCCATGTATACCGCCAAGCACAACAACAGCGGATACGCGGTTTACGACGCTACCCGGGATCAGCACGATGCCAACCGCCTGAGCCTGACCGCCGACCTGCGACAGGCCATCGAGACCGACGGCTTCGTCCTGCACTACCAGCCGAAAATCGAGATGGAATCGGGACAAATCATCGGCGTGGAGGCGTTGGTGCGCTGGCAACACCCGACACTGGGGCTGTTGCTTCCCGATGCATTTATTCCGCTGGCGGAGCAATGCGGGTTGATTAATCCAATGACTTTGAAAATTCTGAAGGCGGCCATCCGGCAACACCATCGTTGGAAGGAAGCCGGCCTAATGCTTCCAGTCGCCATCAACATCTCAACACGTACGCTCCAGGATTCGGCTTTTCCCGCCCAAGTGGGCGAGATCGCGCACGACATGGGAATGGATCCAAGGTGTCTCGAATTTGAGATCACGGAGAGCGCTATCATGGCGGACCCGATGCGCGCGCTCAGGATGCTGACCCTCTTGAATGAGATGGGAGTGCGCTTGTCGATTGACGATTTCGGCACCGGTTATTCGTCGCTCAGCTACCTCCAACGACTTCCGGTACATGTGGTGAAGATAGATAAATCGTTCGTGACCAGCATGATCGCAAATCCGAACAACATCGCCATCATCCGTTCCATCCTCGATCTGGGCCATAACCTGGGACTGAAGGTTATCGCCGAGGGCGTTGAAGATCGCGAGACCTCCGAGAAACTGAAGGCCTTGGGTTGCGACATGGCACAAGGCTACTATTTCGGCCGGCCAGTGCCGGCGGAACATCCCACCTGGATAACGGCGCCGCATACTGCCGCGACGATGCAACCGGACATGGAAAAAACAAAGAGGGCCTGAACTTTGCCGATACCGCAAAGTCCGGTGTCCTCATTCCGCTAATCCTAGGGAAGCTCTGAACAAGTTCCTAAAAACCATTTCTCACCGCAAAGACGCAAAGAGCGCAAAGGTTTTTCTCGATAAAAACCCATGTTTTTCTTCGCGTCCTTTGCGTCTTTGCGGTGAATATTCACTTAATCAGAGGTTCCCTAGCGAAAAAAGGCGACAGATTTATTTTCTGGCTCGATGGGTTTGTTATTCACGGCCTTTCCAGTACCCCGGTCTTCTGCGTTGATGGGTAACTGCCAGAATTCGCAATGTCGATTCTCTGGTTCTGTAAATGACAGCAAAAGGAGCCAGTCAAGAAGCAGGCGCCGATACGGCGCTTCGACAGCTACCCCTATATCTTGGTTCTCGCTCAACAGATCAAGCGACCTGTCCACTTCGGACTTGAAATCAGTGCCCAGCCCAGGGAGGCGACTTTCATAGAACCTGGCGGAATCAATCAATTCCTGCAGCGCAGCGGGGTGAAACTCGATTCTCATCCTTGAGTGTCGTTGCTCTATTTCTTGTTTTTCTTCAGGGCTTCGGATACGCGGAGCAGTGCTTCTTCGGCCGGAATCGTCTGCACGTCCCCACGCTCAATCTCGGCATCGCGCCGTTTGATCTCCTCGAGCCAGGCAGTCTCAATGCCCTCGTCGGGCGGCAGGTCCTCGTCCAGACTCACGATCAAACGATGGGCAAGACGCGCCCGCTCCGCTTGCGGGAGGTGCAGAAGTTCCTGTTCGATTTCATTGAGGGGACGTGCCATGGATTCAGATTACTCCAGTCTCGGGCCTTTTTGTAGGTACTGGTATTTTCGGGGCCCCTGTCTGGTTGGTTTGGTGGGGCGGGCCCCACCCTACATTGCTACACTTGGATCAGGCCATGTGGTTGATCGCACTGCTATCGCCATCCGGGGCAATCACTTCCGGCCGGACCCGTTCCCGTCAGCAGCGGATTCTCCGGGCCGTGCTTCACGCTTGTCGTTGGACCATACTTTCACGCCGATCACCCAGCGCTGCGCGACCTCGCCCGACGTCGTCAGCAGTTTTCCGGAGCCGTGTTTTCGGTCGCGGCTGAACTCGCCGACATAAGCGGTCCCGTCCGCGTAACGGTACGTGCCGATGCCGCCCATCTTGCCGTTCTTGAACTGCCCGGAGTACCTGTCGCCGTTCGGCCAGGAATACGTTCCCTCGCCATGCATGGCATCGTCGGCGAACTCGCCTTCGTAGCGATCGCCATTGTTCCGGGTGTAGAGGCCGCGTCCGGCCATTTTGCCGTCCCTGAACGCGCCGATGTAGCGATCGCCATTGAGCCAGGTATAGGCGCCGGAGCCGTGGTACTTCCCAAGCGCGAATTCGCCGGCATAGCTGGCGCCATCGGCGGCGCGGTACGCCCCCTTGCCGTGATAGAGATTGGCCCTGAACTCGCCCTTGTACTCACTCCGGTCGGCATAGGTCAGCGCCCCCGCGCCCTGCTTGCGGCCCGCATTGAATTCACCGACATAGCGCACACCGTCGCCCCAATCGTAGGTCCCCTCGCCATGGAAGGCGCCGTCGTCGAAAAGGCCTTCGTAGCGCCGCTTCCCGTCCGCGCTCCTGGCCATGCCACGGCCGTGCGCATAACCATCGCGGCAACCGCCGCTCACGTGCACCCATTCCACCGCATCGCGCTTGACCTTGCACGTAGCCGGAGTCGTCGCGGGTGCCGGCTTTGTGTGCGGCGGCGATGCCGCGGCGGGGGGCGCCGGCAGTGTGTCCGGTGATGCGGGCGCAGTCGGTGCGACAACCTCCGCGGTCCGTGTGTCCGGCGCAACCGGTGCGACAACCTTCGCGGGTGGAGTGCTCGGCGCCGATGGCGCAACCGGTGCGCCCGGCCGCCCGCCTGCTGTAGTGCAACCGGCAAGCAAGAGCCATGTTGCAAGGATTAACGTGCGCGGCAGGTCTTGCGCGCAATGGGAGCGTGTTGAATTTCTCATAATGTTCAATCCCGGGGTCGGTACAGGCAGATGCATGTTTCTCAATCGGGCGGCTGCGAAGGCATCGAGGGCGCCGGGGCGCGCTCGGGTTTGCGCACCTTGATCTCCTTGATCGGCGGCCGGCGTGGCGGTTGTTCGGCCGGCGTCGCTTCGACAGGAGCGCGCCCGGCCGGAGGTGCTTTGTCTCCCTTGAACAGCCAGCCGACAATCGCGAGGAGCAAGCCCAACAGGGCCGCCAACGACCAGTAGAGGAGGTTGCGCCGGGGTGTTCCGGCATTGGGTGCGGCTGAGGAATCGTCCGGCGCGGGCAACGGACCCGGCGAAAACGGCCTGGATGGGACGCCCCGCATGCTATCGACATCGGCGACTGTCGCTTCCGGCCCTGGCGTGGCCCCGTTGCTCCCGTCACCTTCCCGATCGCCGGCCGGGAGAGCGGGTGTCGCCATCTCATTCGCTCCGATCGGAGTACGGTTGTGCTCATTGGCGATTGGCCGTGGCGGGGGCGCCACTGGTTGGGTATCGGGAACGGGCGGGGGACTGACGGGCGGGGGAGACGTGACCGTCGCGGGTGCCGGTGGCGCCGCGACGGCCTTCCGTGCGGGCGCAGCCGCAACCGGGGCGACTACAGGCTTGCCCCTGTTTCCTTGCCCGGGCTTGTCGGCGCTATCGGCCCTGTAACTCCTGTCACCCTGGATAATCTCGCTGATCCTGAGCGCCGTGTAATGCTGGCGATGGCCCATCGACTTCTGGTAATGCTTGCGCCGTCTTTTCTTGAAGATGAGGATTTTTTCGCCGCGACCTTCCTCCACCACCTCGGCGATCACGCGAACATTCGCAACGATCGGATTGCCCACGACGACATCGGCGCCGTTGACGAACAGGAATACATCCCCGATCTCCACGGTGCTGCCGGGTCCTGATGGAAGTTTTTCCACCTGGACGACATCGCCGGGAGATACGCGGTATTGCTTCCCACCGGTCTTGATTACGGCGTAAATGCCCATGTACTTATCCTTAAGTAATTCGCAGTTACCGGTGATGGCATTATGGCGCAAGCGGGCGAATACATCTTGGCCGGATTTCGACCCCGCAAGTGGCGCGCCGCGATCAACGGCATCACGGGCTCGACGAGCAGCACGGCGCCAGAACCAAAGCTTCGAATGAGTGCCTGGCGGCAGAGCTGGTGGGTTACGGCACGTCCCTCACCCCTTGCCCTCTCCCGCTGATGCGGGAGAGGGGGAGTTGGTGGTAAATCTACATTAATAGTTGGCGCCTAACCCACCCTACATTGATCAGGTAACCGCTTAAGTAAGTGCCATTCCTCTCTGACCCGGGTTTTCGCGGATACACGCAGTATTCGCGTGATCGGCAATGCGTGTCAACGTAAAAAAGGCCGCTGGAAAGCGGCCTTTTTTATTTACTTCTTGAATTAACGATTCTGTCAGGGATACCCGCTCTCATTCGGATCCATGTGGACCTCGATGACGCGCATCGAGCTTGAATAATGGCTATCGCTGGAGAAGACGATTCGGCCCTTGCCCTTGTACAAGGCGTAGCTGCGTACCGAATCACCGCCTTTGAAATTAAAGGGGATAAATGCCTTGCCGGTGGGCCGGGCCGAGGATGAGGTCGGTGCGCCAACCAGGTCGAACGCTTCCTGCATGGACATTCCTTTGCGGATTATGTCCAGCCCTTTGGCGGATGTATTTTTCGCGGATTTGTCTGGAGCGGCTGCTTTGGATTTACTCACCGTTTTCAGGTTGACGCTGCCTTTGACGTATTGATTGCCACTGGCGCCGCCAATTTCCTTTAGAGCGGTAGCAGTGTGCTTGAGCAACTTTTTGTCGGCTTTGCTATCGGCTACCTCCTTCAAGACGCCGTAATAACGCCCGTTGCGCGATTTACCCAGTGCTTTGGCCACCCAGGCCAATGCATCTGAATCCGATGCGTTGCTGTAGTTTTGCAACAACACTTCCGCCGCCACATCCAGCACCTGGGTATTGGTTTCACCAGTGTTGTACATGCTTTGTGCAGCCTGTTTAACGCTGGCCATCCCGCCCTGAGTCATCTGATCGATATACCGCTGTCCGGCGGGATCCATGGCCAATACAGCACCGCCAAACAACATGGTTGCCAGGAAAACGCTCAGGCTTTTCATATTTACCCCCATTTAATAGTTATCCAAGGTACTTGGCGGGCGCCAAGTGCTGCTCGGTGAACCCCCTGTTGAGAATAGATGATCAGCGATAAAACAGAAGGTCAAAAAATACGCCCGGCGCGAAATATTACGTAATAAATACAATTATGGGCCGCGCAGTCTGCCTCGTGCGGACAAAGCCCCGTCTTCCTGTGCACGGCAAAAAAGCGGGCTGTTCGTAAAGGATCTGCAATACTTTGGCGCTGCGGCGGCGGCACCTGGTGTAGTGCTTCGTAGTTAAGGACCTTCCGGTCTTGCAGGTACCCTCCCCTTGAAGGGGAAGGAACCCTGCGCTTGAGTTCCAAACAGGATGAAGCACTACACTGGATGGCTCAGGTATTGCCGGATCGGGGCATGGCGCCGGATGCCTTTCCATCGCCAAATGGGGCAGGCACGACGTTATACGCCGTTAGTTTGAGTGCCGCTTCTAACTGGCGGATCGACTGGCTTTCTGCAATTACGGATTCTGGTCGAACTACGCCATGAATTGACCGAAATTCGATCATTATTGGCCTGATTTTATCGGATATTACCCATCATGCTGACTTCAGACGCATGAGACAGGGTGGCATGAATGCTGCAGCTACTAATATTGAAGGGCATGAGACATTCAGGCGCTCGCGAGCTAAACCATGGATTTTCTGCCAACTATGCCCCGTTCCGGAAACTGCGAATTCTTTCAGAAGGGAGTCTGGCGCCAGGGCATCGTCCTGCTGGCCCTCTTTTGGGTGGCCGGGTGTTCGATGCTTGGGTTATTGGATCCCGCTTCCCACGACCGTGCAAACAATCTGGCCATCCTGCTGAGTGATGAATCACCGGCGTTCCGCCGCGTGGCCCAGGAAATGGCCGGCCAGGCCGGCAAGCCGATCGAGAATTTTCGTCTCGATGGCAGCGCTGCCGGTCAGGCGCAAGCACTCCGGCGCCTGCAACAATCAACGCGTTCTATCGTCGTGGCCATCGGGTTGCCGGCGGCGCGTGCCGCGCGCAGCCTGATGGGCAAACAGGTTGTGTTCTGCCAGGTCTCCAGTCACGAAGAAGGAAGTCTGGCGTCTCCGTTCATGAAGGGTGTCAGTGCGATTCCGCCGGTGCGTGCGCAGTTTCAAGCCTGGCGGGCACTGAACCCGAAGCTGCGCACGGTGGGCGTGATCACCGGCCCGCAACAGAGCGCCTTGCTGACCGAAGCCCGACAAGCCGCGCGTGCGAATGGTCTCGAACTGATTGCCGTTGAGGTCAAGTCCGATCGCGAAACACTTTATGCCTTCAAGCGATTGTCACGACGCGTGCAAGGCCTGTGGCTGGTACCGGATAACCGTGTGCTGAGCAATGATGTGTTGCTCGACCTCATGGCGCACGCGGTCAAGGAGGGTAAGCAGGTGCTGGCTTTCAGTCATGAGTTGCTGGCGCTGGGAGCGCTGTTGTCGGTGGAAAGCAGCCCGGCGGATATTGCCGGCCGGGTGCTGGCGCGAACCCGCGAGACCTCTGCGAAGAGCGTTGGTGTTCTGCCGCTAACCCGTGTTGAGACCCGGGTGAACGCGACGATGCTGCGGCGTTTTGGACTGACAATGCCAAACGGTTTTGAGGGCAAACTGCATGCTTCGTGAACGCTGCCGATCTGTGCTGGACTGGTTTCAGGATCTGAAGTCACGGATCGGCCGGACGACGGCACGGCTGGGTCGCGGGAATGGTCAACACAGTCTGGTTCACCGTCTGATGGCGGTGCTGTTTTTTACCGCCCTGTTTGTTTATTTCACCATCAATATCGGTTTGTGGTGGACGTCGTCGCGCCTGATTGAGGAGAGCCTGCTCAAACACGCCGGCAAATGGATTACGGAACTGGATGCCGTGGGCACGCCGCTGTACGCCTCGCGGACCGGTTATCAGCATGTACGGGTCGATGAGCGTATCCAGAATTTTCCGGAAATCTCCTTTGTCCGCTATTTCGATGTCAGCGGTCGTCGGGTGCTGGGCGAATATGGACAGACCGCAGACCTGAAGCTGACTGCACCGGCGAGTCACGACCTGACGTCATTGGCCCCGAACATCGGTAGCGAGCGGCCCTACCTGGTCGATCGAGACTCCCCCGGCGGCAACATTCTGCGACTGATCGCGCCGGTGTACGTGCGGGCGATCCGGTCGGACGGCATGTTGAACTTTTCGCTGCGCCAGACGCAGGCGGAAGAGACCAAGGTGGTCGGTTATATCGATCTCGGAATAGACCTGGGCTATTACCGTGAGTCCCTGCTGCGCAGCATTGCGCACGGCAGTCTGCTTATCGCGGTGATTTTCGCATTGGCGCTTTTTATCGGTTACCGCCTGATCCGCCGGGCAATGGCGCCGCTCACCCGCCTTCAGGAGCCGCTGTTGCAGCTGGCCCGGGGCGATACCAGCGTGCGTGTAGCACTTGGCGGGGATGATGAGATTCGCGCCATTGGCCATGCCCTGAATACGACCATCGCCGCGATTCACCAGCGTGACGAGACGCTGCGCCACCTGGCTGAGCATGATCCGCTCACCGGCGCGGCCAACCGCGCCACGTTCATGCGCGAGATGGAACGTGAACACGCGCTCATGGCGGAAGACGCCCGTTCGAATGCGGTGCTGTTCATCGACCTCGACCAGTTCAAATACGTCAATGATTCTTTCGGGCATGCCGCCGGCGACCGGCTGCTCATCAAGGTGACCGAGGTGCTGCGCTCGCGCCTGCGCGACACTGACATGGTGGCGCGATTCGGCGGTGACGAGTTTGTTATTCTGGCCCGCCATGTCGATCAGCAAAAAGCCATTGAGATCGCCGCGTCCTTGAATGCGCTGATACGTGAAATTTGTCTGATCGAAGGTGAACAGACATTCACCATCAATTGCAGCATCGGCATCACGCTGATGACCTCGAACCGGTTCACGGTCGAGGAGGTCATCTCGCAGGCGGACATGGCCTGCTACGAAGCCAAGTCACGCGGCCGCAATCGATATCATGCCTACGAATTCGGTACCGAGGATTGCAAGAAGATCATGTCGGACATGGGCTGGGCGCAGCGGATCAAGGCGGCGCTGCGCGAGGACCGTTTCCATCTGGTGTTCCAGCCGATCCAGTGCATGGGTCCGAAGCACTGCGACTTCTACGAAGTGCTGCTGCGCCTGCCGGGACCGGATAGCCAGCTGATCGCACCCGGGGCTTTCCTGCCGGTGGCGCAGCGTTTCGGCCTGTTGGTGGATATCGACCGCTGGGTCATCGCCAATGCCTTCAAGCGGCTGGGCGACATTCGCCGCGCCGGACGGGAAATCGTGTTCTCGATCAACCTATCCGGTCAAATGCTCGACGACCCGGATCTCTACGAGGTGGTTCGTGCCGGCATGCAGACCCATCAGTTGCCGCCCGGTTCGGTGGTGTTCGAAATTACCGAGCAAACCGCGGTGCGCCAGATCGACAAGGCCTCGCACCTGATCGCCCGGCTGTCGGAACTGGGCTGCCAGTTTGCACTGGATGATTTCGGCAAGGGCTTCAGCTCGTTCAGCCACCTCAAGCATCTGCCGGTACACTACATCAAGATCGACGGATCGTTTGTGGAAAACATGCTGACCA
>CAYJBG010000021.1:0-19539 GCA_964368085.1 uncultured Acidiferrobacterales bacterium
TGGAGGGCAGAAGTGCGGAGCGCGAAGCCGTCCCTACGGGGACAAACGCAGGAGCGGCTTTTCCGCCAACCCCATGAGCCTCAAGCTGTCCGTGGTGATTCCGACCTTCCGCGAGGTGCGTAACCTCGATCCGGTAGCGCGTGCCGTCGACGCGGCGCTGCGTGAACGGCGCTTGTCGTATGAAGTGATTTTCGTGGATGACAACTCGCAGGACGGCTCGGAAGAACTGGCCGCACAGCTCGCCGCCACCCTGCCGGTGCGCATGATCGTGCGCCGCGACGAGCGGGGTCTGTCCACGGCGGTGCTGCGCGGCATCGACGAAGCGCGCGGCGAGTATGTGGTGGTGATGGACGCCGACCTGTCGCACCCGGCCGAACGCATTCCGGACATGCTGGCGCTGCTCGAAAGCGGCGCGAGCGATTTCGTGGTCGGCTCGCGTTATGTCGCCGGCGGCTCGCTCGATTCCTCGTGGACCTGGTTCCGCCATCTGAACTCGAAAGTGGCCACCTGGCTGGCGCTGCCGCTGGCGCGCGTCCGCGACCCGATGTCCGGGTTCTTCGCCCTCAGGCGCGCCGACGCGCCGGCGGCGCACCGGCTTTCACCGATCGGCTACAAGATCGGTCTCGAGCTGCTGGTGAAGGGCGAGTTCAAGAAACCCGGCGAGGTGCCGATCCATTTCGCCGACCGGGTGCATGGCGAGAGCAAGCTGAGCTGGAAGGAGCAGGTGCGCTATCTGCGCCATCTGCGCCGTCTGTACCAGTTTCGCTTTCCGTTCCTCGCCGAGTTCATGCAATTCGGCATTGTCGGCGGCACCGGTTTCGCTGTCGACCTGGCGCTCTACCTCGGCCTGCAAACACTCACCGGCATGGGACACTTCGCGGCGCGCGTCTTCGCGTTCTGGGCGGCGGCCAGCTGGAACTGGGCGTGGAACCGGGTGCTGACCTTTTCGAACCGCCAAAAAACGGCGATGCTTGTGCAGTGGCCGGGTTTCGTGCTGACCTCGCTGCTCGGCTTCGCCATCAACGTCGGCAGCTATTATGTGCTCACGCACTACGTGCCGTACTTCGACACGCACAAGATTCTAGCGCTCGTGGTCGGTGTGTTGCTCGGATTCGGCTTCAACTTTCTGACCGCGCGCCTGCTGGTGTTCGTCCCCTACGAGGCCGAACTGCTGGAAGATGAGCGCGGCGCGCGTCGGCGCCGCCGCTGAACCTTATCCGGTTAGCCTGATTCCCGCCCGTTACGCGCTGGGCGCGGTGTACGCACCCGGTTGCGACCGGTAGCCCTTGGGCCGGATGGCGGTAGTCCAACGGTACGTCTTCCAAGTCACCCATCGGCATGCATCCCGAGATCGGGATTCGCCCCGGGAATTGCCTTACGCGCGGTCCAACAGCTTAAGCCGTTGCACCTTACCCGAGGGTCCTTTGGGCAACGTATCCATAAACTTGATCAGTTTGGGCGTTTTGTATTTACCCAGTTCCTTGAGTGAAAAGTCGTGCAGTTCCTCCGCGGTGCAATGTGATCCCGGTTTCAATACGACACAGGCGAGGATTTCCTGGCCGTAATGCTCGTCCGGTATGCCGACGGCGGCCGCTTCCAGTACAGCTGGATGCTTGAGCAATGCCTCATCAATCTCGCGCGGAGCGATATTTTCTCCGCCTTTGATGATCAACTCCTTGAGGCGGCCGGTAATGAAATAGAAACCGTCGGTATCCACATAACCAAGATCTCCCGTGTGCAACCAGCCGTCCGGCTCCAATGCGCTGGCGGTTAGTTCCGGGGCCTTGTAATAACCTCGCATGACGTTTTCGCCGCGCACCATGATTTCGCCCTGTTGGTGCGGTGCAAGTGTATTGCCACGCGGATCAATGACTTTCGCTTCGTTGCCGAAGGCCAGACCCGGGCTTCCGTATTTGCGCTTGTCCGGATCGAGCGGATTGCTGAATACGGGCGCCGCAGTTTCGGTAAGTCCCATGGTTTCGATCATGCTGATCCCGAATTTATTCTCGAAGGCATGGTGCAACGAGGGCGGCAGGGACGACGAAGCGGAGCGGCAGAAGCGTACATGCCGGATATTCGAATTCCCCGCATGTGTCCGGGAATCGGGCGCATTCAACAAATAGGAAACAATGGTGGGTACGATGTTCAGCCAGGTACAGCGGTACTGCGCGACCATCTCCCAATAGTGGGATACGCTGAAACGGTGCGGCATGACCACGCTGCCACCGTGCACCAGTGGTGCGATCGTCGTCACAATCTGGCCGTTGATATGGTAGAGAGGCAAGGCGCACAACACCCGGTCCGCCGGCGTCAGTTGATGCGCCGCGCTGGTATATTGTCCTCCGGTGATGACGTTTTTATGGGTCAGGACCACGCCTTTGGGCGTGCCGGTGGTCCCGGAGGTGTACATCAGCATGGCATCGTCGTCTTCGTGAATCCCGGGTAGTGGCAGATCCGGTAAACCATTTTCTTCGGGCAGGGACGTGGCGTCGACGTTGACAGGAACAAGTCCGATCGGTCTCGGTATATTCTCCAGTACGGCCTGCAGCGACTCCAGGTATTCCGCGGCGACAAAAACGAGCCTGGTATCGGAATGATCGACGATGTATTGCAACTGGGAGGGTTGAGCCAGCAGGTTGATGGGGCAGACTACGAACCCGCCATACATCGCGCCGAGAAAAAGCCTGGCGGTCTGGTAACCGTTGTGCATCATGAGCGAAACCTTGTCGCCCTTTTTCAAACCCGATTGCAGCAGGAATTTACCGAGACTCCGGCAGTCGGTCTGGAGCTGTCCATAAGTGAACTCCAGGCCGGTCTCGGGCGCCAGCAGAAAGGCCTGATCCGGTCGCGCTGCCGCCTGTTGGTCGATGAAATCGCGTACGGTACGCATGGAGGCGTGTGCCGGCAGCGTGATACGAGGTTAGAGTTTGAACTTGGCGCGGTAGCCGCCGAACAGGTTTTGCTCGGTCGGCTCAACGGGCGGAATGGTCCTGGAAATGCGCGTGATGTTGAGGTAATGACGGTAATTCAGGTTGTCGGAGATATTATTCCGCCCCCAGGTGCCGCAGCCCATGGACAGCGAGAACGGCAGCCCGTTGTCGAAATTTCCTCCCGTTGCGAAGGCATGGCCCTGGTTCACAATCACGCGACAAACCGGCATTTCAAGCCCCAGACGCAGGACGTGATCGTTGTTTTGGGTATGGATGCCGATTGAATGGCCGGCTCCCTGATAATCGAGAATCGCCCGTGACTGCACGCAGGCGCGGTCGAAGTCGGCTGCCCGATACAAGGTGAGAACTGGCGCCAGCTTTTCGCCGGAAAAGGGAAAGTCCTTGCCACTACCGGTTTCTTCCACCATCAGAAAACGGCACGACTGTAGTTCCGCGCGTTTCAACCCGGCAACTTGACAGATGCTGGGGGCCGCACGTGCGGTGACCTGGTGGCTTAGCCTTCCGTTTGGCCACATGGTCTTTTGCAATTGTGATTTTTCGGCGGCACTCAAGAGCGCGCCACCCTGGTGTTTGAGCGCCTCGACCATGTCCTCGTAGACAGCGTCGAGGATAACCAGGCTGTTTTCGGATGAGCAGCTGGTTGCATGGTCAAAGGTTTTTGACGCAGCGATTTTTGTTGCTGCCTGATTTGGGTCGGCCGTGTCGTCGACAATCACCACCACATTGCCAACACCAACGCCGATGGCCGGGGTGCCACTGGCGTACGCGGCGCGCACATTGCTCTGGGAACCCGTCGCCACCACCAGATCGGCCTGCCGCATCAATTCGGCGGTCGACTCCTTGCTGACCGGATGCGCAATCATTTGCACGATGTCCGGCGGCGCATTCACCCGCGCCAATTCTGCATGGATGAAGTCGAGCAGCCTGGCGCCACTGCGATAGCCCTTGGGCGAGGGCGAGAGAACAACGGCGTTCCGGCCCTTGAGCGCATTCATGATCATGTTCGCGGCAGTCGCAACCGGATTGGTGGACGGTGAAATCGCGGCCACCACTCCCACCGGTCGCGCAATTTCCACGATGCCCTTGTCTGGATATTCCGCAATCACGCCGACCGATTTTGCGCCTTGTAAATCGCGCAGCAGGCCCATGGTCTTGCGCCGATTCTTGGTGATCTTGTCAGCCACGTTGCCCAGGCCGGTATCGGCCACCGCCAGCTCGGACAGTTGACCGTTGTGTTCCGGACTGACGATCGCCCAGCCCGCCGCGGTGACCACTTCATCGACCTGCTCCTGGTTATAACGCTCATAGAGCCGCTGGGCCGCGCGCGCGCGGGCGGTCAGCGCGGAAACCGTTTTCTGGATTTCGGCGGCCGTGCCGGATGGGGAGTTCGGACCTGCTACAGCCATACACTCATCCTCATTCAACCGCGGATATCAGCGCTTCAAGCGCGCAACGGGTGCGCACTGCTTCATTTCGACGCGGGTCTTTTCCAGATATTCGGGAACACCGCCCAAACAACAAACAACAGGGCAAAAACCATCAGCGCGGCGCTGACCGGGCGCGTAAAGAAGATGCTGAAGTCGTTATTGTAGTTGGCCAGCGAGGTCATGAAATAACCTTCCGCCAACGGCCCGAGGATGACTCCCAGGACCAACGGCGCGGTCGGGAAACCGTAACGCTTCATGAAGTAACCGAGTATGCCAAATCCAATGCAAAGATACACATCGGTAATGTTATTGCGCACACCGAAGGCGCCGACAACGCTGAGCACGATGATGAAGGCGTAGATAACGGTAACATCGGCTTTCATCAGCGTCCCGAAGCTGCGCGCCACCAGGACGGAGATGACGATCATCATGACGTTGGCCAGAATGAAACTGGCGAATATTCCATAGATCAGCTGCGGATCCTTGGCGAACAGTTGCGGTCCCGGCTGTACGCCATGGAGCATGAGGGCCGCCAGCATGATGGCGGCGCCGGCGCTGCCGGGGATACCCAATGTCAGCATCGGGATCAAGGCGGTGCCGGTGGTGGCGTTTTTCGAGGCCTCGGGCGCCGCCAGCCCATCGTCGATACCGGTGCCGAACAAGTGGCCGCGCTTGTTGACCTGCTTTTCGATGCCGTACGCCACCAGCGCACCGACCGTGGCGCCGGCCCCGGGAATAATGCCGATCAGGCTGCCGATGCCGGTGCCGCGACCGATGGAGCCGCGCAATTTCCATATGTCCCGCAGCGAAAGTAACCGCATGCGGGCGTCGCTCTTGACCTCGAAACTACTGGCCCGCCTGGCGCTCAGGGCATCCAGTACTTCGCCGATGGCGAACAGGCCGATCATGACGACGACGAAATCGATACCGCTGCCGAGGACTGGCAGGCCGAAGGTCAGCCGCTGCACGCCATACAGGGGATCGGCCCCGACCGAGCCGATGACCAGCCCGATGAACATCGACATCAGGCTCAGCACCAAATTGGATTTTCCAAGCGCCAACACGCTCACCAAACCGAGAAATGTGGCGGCGAAGAATTCCGGCTGATCCAGCGTCAAGGCCATGCGCGCGAACGGCGGCGCGGCAAAAGCCAGAAGCATGGCGCTGAAAAGACCGCCGATGGCGGACGCGGTAATCGCGATACTCAGCGCACGCACCGAACCGCCTTTTTTTGTGATCGGATAACCGTCCCAGCAGCTGGGCAGAGAATCGGGGTCGCCCGGAATGTTGACCAGTATCGACGAAATGGAACCGCCGAAGACGCCGCCCACGTACATGCCCCCGAGAAACACCATGGCCATCATGGGCGGCATGGAATAGGTGAAGGGCAGGCTCATGGCCATGGCGTTGACGAAGGAAATGCCCGGCAACGCCCCGGCCAGCACGCCGACCAATACACCGATGGTCAGGATCGCAAAATTGGACGGTTGAAGAGCGACTCCCAGCCCGCCAAGTACATTGATGAATGCATCCACCTCACACCGCCTTGGCAGAAAATCAATAAATTCCTAATATTCTGTATATCATCAGGTTTAAATCATTGAAGTAGCCCACCCCGCGATTCAGGGGCATGGCGGTCACTTTCACGAACAGGTAGAGCATGGCCGACGTGCCCAGGATACTGACCAGCCCGATGGTCACGGGCTTGCGCAGGCCGCCGATAAGCAGCAACAAGACAATGCAGGCGACGGTGGCCGGAGCGAAACCGGTAACGGGAATCCCGGCGCTGTAACCCAGCATTGCCAAAATTCCCAGGGCCGCCTTGCGATTGTCGTACTCTCCGGGCGTCACTTCGCGCGGCAGCTCTTCGAACGAATCCGCCGAGCCGGCTGTATCCAGGACCCGGAACGCGTTGGGTGACGTGGATGATTCGGTCCTCAACCGCCGGCTCGCTATTCCTGTCAGCAGGTTGCGTACCAATAAAACGATGGCACAGGCAATGATGCCCATAATCATTACTTTCGGCCACGTCGTCGGACCGACCACGCCCCTTGATATCGCGTCAACGTTGACGCCGGGGGCGATGACAAACATCAGCGCGGTCGTACCGGCGATAACCAGAACCGGAAACAAAACGGCTCGGGTCCGGAGGCGCGAGTATATGAAATGCGCCATTGGCCTTTACCAGCGCCTGGTATCGGTTCCCGGCCTGTTCACTTGGCGTCCGCCGCGAATTTCTGCAGGTAGGACCCGACCGTGGTGTAGAAATCCTTGATGCGGGCTTTGGCCTGCTCCGGCGTGTACTTCCTGGTGCAGGTATAAGTGGCGGTGCAATATTGTTTCCATTCCGGCGTATCCAGCACCTGATTGATGGCGTCCACCAGAATTTTTACTTTCTCCGCAGGTGTATTGGCCGATACGGCGAGCGTACGAAAGTTCGGCAGATCGCTGATTTTCATCCCGAGTTCCCTGGACGCCGGGACATTCGGAAACGCGAAATGGCGCTCATCGTCGAACACCACGAGTGGGCGCAGATCCTTCGATTCCAGAAATTGCGCAACATCGCCGGGTTCTTCATAGATGGCGTCGGTGTGTTTGCCGAGCGGCGACGCGTAGCGCTCCGCGGGCTTGGCAAAGGGCACGTTGACCGTTTTATAACCGAGGGACTCGAGGTACTTCAGGGTGATGTCGTCTTGGGTGCCGTAGCCTGAAGTCGCGACTTTCAGCTTGCCGGGGTTGACCTTGGCATGACCGAGAAAATCCTTGAACGTTTTGAACGGGCTGTCCGCGGGCACGAACAGCATGGACGGGGAGTCCTGGGTAATGGCAAGAATGGTGAAATCATCGGGCCTGGCGGTGCCGATACTGGAGGTCCAGGATGAAACACTCAAGGCAATCAGTGTTGCAACCGTGTAGCCGTCCGCCGGGCTGTTCAGCAATTTGGTCAGCCCGGCATTTCCCGAGGCGCCGGCGATATTCGATACCGGAAGCGGCACCTTCAGCTTGGGTTCGAGAAGTTGCGACATTTTCCTGGCCATCAGGTCGGCGCCGCCGCCGGGGCCGAAGGTCGCCACGATTTCAATCGGCCGCGATGGAAATTTTTCCGGTTCTTGCGCAAAGGACTCGCCAGCGACACCCAGCGCGATAGATATCAGTGCTACAGCTGGCTTCAGATACATCCTCATGGTTTACCTCCTGTGGTAACGGTGGGGGCCCACACACTATCGACATTTGTAAAATATCTTTTGTTTGTCGCTATTTTTTAGTCTTCGCCGATTGTGCGCCGTGCGCCTTGTATTTGTCGAGCAGCCGCAACGGCTGTCTGAACGCATCCCGGCGAAACGGCTCGCCCAGTTCACGCGTCAGCATCACGTTCAGCACCGTCGGGCGATTGGAGCTTACGGCGGTTTTCAGTGCATCCCCCAACTGATCGACATGGTCCACGGTGACGCCCTCGGCGCCCATGGCCTTGGCGATTTCGGCGAAATTCGGATTCGTCAGGTTGGTGCCGACAAAGCGACTGGAAAAATAGTCTATCTGGTTGCGCTTCTCAGCTCCCCATTGCCCGTTGTTGAATACCACCGCCACCGCGGGGATGTTCTCGCGCACACAGGTCATCACCTCGGCCAGGCTCATCCCCCAGGCGCCGTCCCCCACGTAAGCGATGGCCGGGCGATCCGGCCGTCCGATCTTGGCGCCCATCGCCGTGGGATAGGCATAACCGCAGTTGCCGAAGCTCATGGCGGCGAGAAAGCTTAAAGGTTGGTCAAAATTCAGATAACTGTTCGCCACCGAGCAGACATTGCCGATGTCGGTGGACACCATGGCGTTCTTCGGCATGGCCCGGGCAAGTTCCGCCAGTGCCTGGCGGGGGCCGATGCGCCCCGGTTCCGAGGGAGACGGCCACTTTTCCAGTTCTTCGATCCAAGCCTCTTTTTCCTTTTTTATTTCCGCGATCCGCGCGGCATTGCGTGTTGTGGGCCCTTTGCCCGCCGTCAGGCGTTTGGTCAACTCGCTGGCTGCGAGTTTCGCGTCGCCGCAAATACCGATTGCCGTTTTCTTGACCAGCCCGAGCATGCGTGCATCCGTGTCCACTTGGATGATCTTTGCGTCTTTCGGCCAGTAGTCGAGTCCGTGTTGCGGCAGGGTGCCAAAGGGGCCCAGGCGGCTGCCCAATGCCAGCACCACGTCCGCTTTGGAGATCAGCTTCATCGCCGCCTTGGAGCCCTGGTAACCAAGCGGTCCGCAGGCCAGTTCATGACTGGCGGGAAAGGCGTCGTTATGCAGGTAACTTGTGACGACCGGCGCACTGAGGTGCTCGGCGAGCCGGCGTGTTTCATCGGTGGCGCCGGACATGACCACGCCGCCGCCCGCGAGGATGACGGGGAATCTGGCGTCAGCCAGCAGGCGCGCCGCCGCATCCAGCGATTCCGGTCCACCGGCGCTGCGTTCAATAAGCTGGGGCGGGAGTATCTCCGCCTCGATGTCACCGTAAAAAAAGTCGCGCGGAATGTTCACCTGAACCGGACCGCGCTCGTTCAATGCAATCGTGAAAGCACGATGGGTCAGTTCGGCTATGCGCGCGGGGGAATTAACGTGCGCCTGGTACTTGGTGATTTTTGAAAAAATCGGCAACTGGTCGGTTTCCTGAAAGCCGCCAAGACCCATGCCGAGGCTGCCCGATTCCGGCGTAATCGCCACTACGGGCGAATGCGCCCAGTAGGCGGCTGCGATGGCAGTGACGAAGTTGGTGATGCCGGGGCCATTCTGGGCAATGCACACGCCATGCCGATTGGTCACCCGGGAATAGCCATCCGCCATGTGCGCGGCGTTTTGCTCGTGTGCCACGGAAATGAACCGGATACCGGCTAGCGGAAATAGATCCAGTGCATCCATGTAAGCCGATCCGACGATTCCAAAAACGTCTTTTACCCCCTGAGCCACCAGCGTCTCAACAAATGCCTCGCTCGGTGTCATACGCAGCGCTGTACCCATTCATCCACCCCTTCTTGTAAGGTGTTAAGCAATTGACTGCACGAAATCGGTTTTTGAGTATATCCTGTGGGCTGGAAATTTAAAGCTAACGGCAATACCAGGCGTCTCATTTTTTGATAAAAATGCCAAGCAAGCTTCCCGATCGACATTCGGCGACGTTACGCGCCTTTACCGTATTGGAATCGGTAGTGGGCTCGGAAAGGCCGGTGTCTCTGGCCGATGCGATGGCCGACTCCGGCCTTCTCAAGCCGACCGTGTATCGCATCCTCGTTTTGCTGGAACGGGCGGGATTACTGTTGCGGGAGCCGAATGCCAAACGCTATTCCCCGGGCCCCCGGCTTTCAAAGCTGGCCCTGGATACACTACTCAATCCCGCACTGCGTGCGCCACGCCATGCCATTCTCCAGACGCTGGTGGGCGAGACCGGGGAGACCTGCAATCTCACCATGCTGGACGGGAACGAAATCGTTTATCTCGATCGGGTGGAGGCTGCATCGCCGCTGCGACTGGACTTGCGTCCCGGCTCACGGGTGCCATTGCACTGCACTGCCAGTGGAAAATTGTTCCTCAGTCATTTGCCGCGCAAGTACCGGCAGAAACTGATTCACAGCACACCGCTGAAGCGGTACACCAAGAACACGATTACCGACACCACCCTGCTGGAGCGCGAGCTGGACCGGATTCGCGCAAATCAACTGGCGACTGACAACGAGGAATTTCTGGCCGGGACCACCTGTCTGGCCATCCCAGTGCGCGGCCAAAATGGACGACTCTGTGTATCGGTGGCAGTACAGGCGCCGACGGCGCGCATGACGCTGGAGCAGTCGCTGCAGCATCTGCCGGCATTACGGAGTGCGGCGGAGTATCTTTCCGCCACGTATCGCTTCGACGATACTTAACCCTGCACGCAGACGCCCTGCCCTTTAGAAAAACCAGGAAACACACCCAGTGACCGATGCCATCCTGGTTATTAATACCGGGTCGTCGAGTGTAAAGTTTGCCTGCTTCGCGGTTAACGAGGCAACGGGGAAACCCCGCCTAATCCACCGCGGTGTCATCGGCAATATCGGCGCGCAGGCGTATTTCGGTGTTTCACACCAGAACAGCCAGCCCACAGCGGACATGGCCTTGCGCCACCCTGTCGATGCATCCGGTCACGAACAGGCGTTGGCAATTTTGTTCAATTGGCTGAATATCCAGGCCGGTAATTTGCGGTTTGTGGCCGCCGGACATCGGGTGGTCCACGGCGCCGACTGGTTTTGCGGGCCGGCACTGATCGATGCCGCTATTCTCGACAAGCTGGAGGAGCTCGCTCCCCTTGCGCCCACGCATCAACCGTACAATCTCGCCGGCATCCGGGCGATGAATGTGGTTCGTCCCGGATTGCCGCAAGTTGCCTGTTTCGATACCGCCTTCCATCAATCGCAACCGGCCATCGCGCGCCTGTTCGCCCTGCCGCGGGAGTTAACGGATGCGGGTATCAAACGTTACGGATTCCACGGGCTCTCTTACGAACACGTGGCGCAGGTCCTTCCCGAATATCTCGGCAGCCGCGCTGACGGGCGGGTCGTGGTTGCCCACCTCGGTAACGGCGCCAGCATGTGCGCCATGCGACAACGCAAGAGTCAGGCCAGCACCATGGGGCTCACCGTGCTGGACGGACTTCCCATGGGTACCCGCTGCGGCGCACTCGACCCCGGCGTGATCCTGTATTTGCTCGAGCAACGCGGGATGAACGCCGCCGGTCTTGCCGACTTGCTTTATCACAGGTCTGGCCTGTTGGGAGTATCGGGCGTCAGCGGCGACGTGCAGGAACTGTTACGAAGCCGGGACACGAACGCGGTGTTGGCAATAGAGCTGTTTGTGGACCGCATAGGCCGCGAACTTGGATCGCTGGCCGCCGCATTGGGGGGACTGGATGCCTTGATATTCACCGGTGGCATCGGCGAAAACGCGGCCGATATTCGGGCCGGCATTTGCCACCATGCAAACTGGCTGGGGGTCAACTTCGATGCAGCCGCCAATAACCGCGGCGGCCCTGAAATCAGCACGCCCGGCAGTGCGGTAGCGGTATGGGTGGTCCCGGCCAACGAGGAGCTGGTCATCGCCAATCACACGCTGTCCCTGATCCCCGGGACCATACCGCTAACGATATGACTATTGGGCAACCCTGTCGTGTAAGAACCGGTTATTGGTTTTGACTCGGCACGCCGATTTATCTATATAAGAGTATTAGCAATAATTAATGGTAGACACTGTCTGCTGTTTCACGACGCCCGCGTAACACCCTATTCGCCAATCGGCCTAGCCGCGTGATTTTCGTCGTCTATATTCAGCTATAGGTTCAGAAAATATCAGTGGCACGGGGGCCTTGCCACGAACCGATCGCCGCACAACCTCACAAACATGGAGTTTTGCCGCCCGCGGGCCAGCTCGGATTCTGCCATCGACGGCAGCCGCTGACGCCGGACAACAAAAGGGAATGGTTAGTTACGTTCGCGCATACCCATGGCCGCGGCACGACTGAACGTTTTCGCGGCACAACTGAACACTTTAGGGAGTGCTCATGGCTGAGACAATGGTCGGTTCAAATCCGAAACCGAAGTATGTACGCCGAATCCTTCCCCTTGCCTTAACTATCGTTATTGGTATCGCGCTGTCGATGGCGGCCTACTTGTACACGAATGAGGTGGAGAGACAGCGCCTGGAATCGGAATTCAATCAGCTTGCGACCGGGCGGGCCACGGCAATTCGCAAGGAGGTCGACCTTCACGTCGGCACCCTCGGGTCGACCCGATCGCTGTATGCGACCGAGAATGTGGGTCGCGCCAAATTTCGAAACTTTACCAGCGACACCCTCAAGCAATACAAAAGTACCACAGCAATGATGTGGATTCCGCGGATTATGGCTGGCGACAGGCAGGCATTCGAACTTGGCGCGGAACGCGATGGTTTGCCCAACTTCCATATTGTCGAGCGTCACGACGATAATCAATTCCATCTGGCCGGACAGCGGGAAGAGTACTTCCCTGCTTATTTCGTGGAAGTCAGCGGTGACTACGAAATTGTCCTGGGTCTCGACGCCAGTTCTGATTCCGCCTGGCTGAGCGCCATGGTGCAAGCACGCGATGAAGGACGACTCGTGGCGGCCCCGTCTGAGAGAACGACGGCCCGAGGCGCCAATACTGACAATACTAAAGATATCATTGTTTTTAACCCAATCTATCAAATTGGTCTCCCGCGCGAGACCGTCGAACAGCGGCGGAAAAACTTTCTTGGCTTCACTGCAGCCATCTACAGGATTGGCGGTTTGGTGGAGGAGGTCCTCAAAACCTTTAAATCCGCAGATATCGGCATTGTCGTTTTCGACGATGCAGGGCCTTCGGGGAGCACACTGTTGTATGGCAATGCTCTGCCTCCGGCTGCCCAGGCTGACAGCGGCGCCGCAGCGAACATGGCATCCGGTACATTTGGTTTCGTGACCACATTTGACGTCGCAGGGCGCAAATGGTCGATTGCCGCCACGCCCTCGACGCAATACGGTTCCGGGAAGCTGTTTTCCCTGCCGCGGATCACGCTGGCCGCGGGCCTCTCGTTTACGGGCCTCCTGGCCCTGTTCTTTCTGGGCCTGATCAGACGTACCACGCAAGTTGAAAAATTAGTAACCGAACGCACGGCCGAGCTTAGTACGGCATACCAGCAGCTCAAGGAGTCAGAGGCGCAGCTTATTCAGTCTGAAAAGATGGCTTCCCTAGGTCAGATGGTCGCGGGAATTGCGCATGAGATTAATACACCGCTCGGATATGTCAGTAGCACGGTTGAGTTGCTTGGCGAGCGTATGAGTATCGTAAACTCCCTGTTAGGCGATTTTGAAAGCCTCGCCAAAATGATGACAGCGCCGGGAACAGAAGATGGGGGTTTAGAACGGCAATTCGAGATTGTGTCCGGAAAAATTAAAGTCGTACGTTCGGAGGGTTCGGTCCAGGAAACTTCGCAGCTGCTGAAAGACAGTATCTATGGCCTTAAGCGCATCCAGGAAATCGTTGTCGGTCTCAAGGATTTCTCACGTCTCGATCGCGCCATGATTGCCGATTACGACATCAACAAGGGTCTTGACCAGACACTGCTCATCGCCCAGAACCTGCTCAAGAACAAGGTGGCCGTGACAAAGCACTACGACAAGTTGCCGAAAGTTGCAGGTTCCCCGTCGCAAATCAATCAGGTGTTATTGAATATTATTAAAAATGCGGCTGAGTCGATAGATAAATCCGGAAAGATCGTCATTAAAACATGGAGAGAGAGAGGGATGGCAAAGGTATCTGTGGAAGACACAGGCTGCGGTATACCGGCAGACATTCTACCGAAGATATTCGATCCTTTCTTTACAACGAAGGAGGTTGGTGCGGGGACGGGACTGGGACTGTCGATTTGTTACAAGATTATCAAGCAACATGGAGGCGATATTGCCGTAAGCTCCGAGACAGGGAAGGGAACAACATTTGTCGTTTCACTGCCAATGACAGAGACAATGGAGATAAGGAAGACGGCATAGTGTCGAAGCCGTACCACTCCCTGTCTTTTTTATGTATTTCAAGTAATTGAATCTGAGGTCCAGGCCATGGCGACATTACAACCGAATATCCTATTCTTGGACGACGAGGTACGCATCGTAAACGCACTCCAGGCGCTGTTTCGCGCCAACTACAACGTGTTCACCGCCACTACCCCGCGTGAGGCCTTGAACATCGTCAAGGAAAATTTAATTCATGTTGTCGTGAGCGATCAGCGGATGCCGGAAATGCTCGGTGTGGAGGTTTTGAGGAAGATCAAGGATAGTTCACCGAGAACGATGCGCCTGCTGCTTACGGGTTATTCGGATCTTGACGGCATTGTAGGCTCAGTGAACGAAGGCGAAGTATTCCGCTACGTCAACAAACCGTGGAATAACGATGCGATTCGATTAACGATTCGGGTGGCCGCTGAGGCGGCGCTCAAAGTCGCCGTAGCGGCTATGCCTGCACAGCCCACGGGCGGCGCCTTGCCCGATGTCGTCGTTCTCGACGACGACAATGAAATCTTCAAAACTGTCGAGGCGGTGTACAGCAAATCGGCGAAAGTGCATCGCGCAATCAACGTACGTCAGGCCATGGAAGCCCTGGAAAACGGAAACGTCGGCGTACTGCTTTCCGATTTGCGTGTCGGAAAAGAGGATATCGGCACCTTCCTCAAAGTGCTGCACGAAAACTATCCCCAGGTAGTAAAGATTGTGCTGACAAACGTGAAAGACGGGGAAGCCGTCGTTGGCCTCATCAATGAAGGCCAAATCTTCCGATTGTTGCCGAAGCCGCCAAAGAATGCATTAGTGAAGCTATCTATCGATAGTGCAATGAGCCGCTACAAGGCTTTCAGATCGGAGCCCAGGTTACTCGCTCGTTATCAGGGCGAGGAGATCAGGGGCAAAAATCTGATTTCCCCGCATATTCTGGATCGTCTGAAGACGCTGCGTAACAGGTTCGTTGCCGCGGCACATTGAAAGTCGAGGGGTTTACATTTATGGCGAAGGCTCATGGTTTTTCCACCAGGACCACATGGTCTGCGGGCGCGTTGTGCGGAGTACTCTTCGCCGCGACAATGGTGGCCCAGAGCACGGGCGTCTATCCCGCGAAGCCGATGACGTTGATGGTGTCCTACGATCCGGCCGCCGCCACGGATTATCAGGCGCGCCTGGCGGTGATGATGGCCGGGAAGGAAGGCTACCTCGGTCAACCGGTAATCGTCACAAACAGACCCGGGAAAGGCGGGCAAACGGGCTGGAACTGGTATGTCGAAGCGGCGCCTCACGATGGCTACATGATGGCGGTCTACAACGTCCCGCATTTCATTGCCCAATCCATCATGTTCAACACAAAGTACAACATATCCAACCTGGAGCCCATTGCCAACTGGGGTGCAGACCCGGCCGTCCTGATCGTCAGCAAGAAGAGCCCGTACAAGACGGTGGCCGACCTGGTTGCGTTTGCCAAGGCCAACCCCGGACAAGCCACCATCTCGGGTGCGGGTACTTTCGTTGGCCATCATATTGCCATGCTGCAGCTTGAGAAGGCGGCCGGAATCAAGCTCAAATATGTCTCCTTCAGTGGCGGGCGGCCCGCATTGGACGCGGTTGTTTCTGGCGCGGCTATCGCGGGATTTAACAACACCTCTGATGTCTACCGCGATCAGGATAAAGTGAATATTCTTGCGATCGCCGACGTTGCCAGGGATAAAGTGTTCCTGCCCAACGTGCCCACGTTTAGACAGATCGGATACGACATAGACGACACAAGCGTAAACGTGCGTGGCATCATGGTCAATTCCGGAGTGGACCCGGGTATCATCGGTCACCTCGCAAATCGTGTTCCGCTTATGTTTAACGACAAGGCCGTTACCGAAAAAATGCGCGCTGGCGGCGCAGGGCTGCGAGTGATGAATCGCGACCAGGTCAAACGGATGTGGATCGAACGTGAGAAGGCGCTAAAGATATTGCTCGCTGACTTGAAGGCTGACGCACAAAACAAGAAACCGTAATTTCGCGACGCCTGACGGGCGTGCCGCAACGTCGTTGCGCCCGGCTTCAGTAAGCACTCGACACAGTCTGCGGCGAGAGGCGCCACCAAGGCGATATGAAATCGATATCGCGATGCTTCCTGTAATGGCAAGTTTCTGGTGCTGCTTCAAGCAGGTTAGGCCACCCGCCTGAAACAGAACAAGGCCGAAACTTTCAGTGTCGCGACCCTCAAGTGAATACTCGGCGCGGTCAGGCGCACAGGGTCCTGGCATTGTTCGCCGGTGTGCTGCCCGGTACAGTTATCTCAGCGCGCGACTGCTGGAAGAGGAGCGCCGTCCGAATTTTTAAACTCCGGCAAGTCGAAATAAAAACAGGCGCCGCGTCCCGGTATCGATTCATAGCCGATGGTTCCGGAATGCTGCTGGATGATTGCCTTGGCGATGCTGAGGCCCAACCCGGCGCCTCCGCGGATGCCCGAATCCGTTGAATCGGCTTGGGAAAATGGCTGGAACAGCCGGTCACGGAAGGCATCCGGGATTCCAGGGCCCTGGTCCGCCACCGCAACGCGGATGCCGGCATTGTGGCGTGTGACACTGATTTTCACGGTGGTGTCGCGTGGGGAGAATTTCAGTGCGTTGGACAGCAGGTGATTGAGGGAGTGAACGAGGCGTTCGGCGTCACCACTAATTTCCGCCTGCGTAATTTCATTATGCAAAACCAGACTCACCCCCGCGGTCGATGCCTGGGGGCGGCTGACATCAACGGCGCGTTCCACCAGCGTTGCCAGTCGGGTTACCCGGAAATTCAGCTTCAGCCTGCCTGACTGGATATCATCGATATCGAGAATGTCGCTGATCAGGCGCTCCAGACGTGCAACATTGTTGCGCGCAATATTGAGGAGCCCCTTGCCGCTTTCCGACAGATCGCCACCCACACCTTCCGCCAGCAGGCCGAGCGAACCCAGAACCGAGGTCAGCGGCGTTCTGAGTTCATGACTCACTGACGACATGAACTGATTCTTCATACGCCCTACTTCCCGGCGCTCGCTGATATCGCGCACAATGCCGATGAACAGGTGTCGGCTGTCCAGCCGCATGTTGCCGATTCCGAGTTCCATCGGGAACCGGGAACCGTTCTTGCGCTGGCCGGTAATTTCCAGACCGAATCCGACCATTTTGCCAGTACTGGCACCGATGTGTGTCTTGATGTAATCATCGTACTCATGACGCACTGATTCCGGCATCAACATCTTGAGATGGAGGCCGGTCATATCCGCCTCGGAATAACCGAAGATGCGCATGGCGGCCGGGTTTACCGATTCGAGTCCGCCTTGTTCGTTGATCGTGATAATGCCATCCGGCACATTATCGATAACGGCGCGAATATGCGCCTCGCTTTCGCGCAGCCCTTGTTCGATTTGCACGCGCTCACCGATTTCGCGCCGCAGTTCGCGGTTGAGATCCTCGGTCGCCTCTTTCTCCCGCGCGAGAACGGCAATCAGGTCGCTGTTCTCGAAGCGCAATTGCAGGGAGGCCAGGGTTGTCTGGTACATCCGCCGGCTGATGATCACCATCAGCACCATGAACAGGGACGACATCACCCCCATGGCCAGGTGCATGTCGAGGCCTTCGGTCAACAGCCGCACTGAAAGTGGCGTCAACGTAAACAGGATGAAGATCAGACCGATCTTCCACAGCGAGGAAAAACTGACTACCGCGCCCGCCGTCATGCCGGCCAGGATGAAGATAACGAACACCTGGTGAGACTGTTCCCCGGAGAACAGAAAGATTCCGGCAGATCCCCAGATGATTCCGGCCACGACGGTACCGATGGTGAACCAGACCACCCAGCGGCGTGCATTGGCTTGCGTCAAATGCGCCCGCCGATAAGCCGCGAACAGCAGCATGCGGGACAAGACTGACAGCGTCGCTACGGCAAACCACGCCAGCAACACCCCGTGGTCGATCACGCTCCATTGTACGGCGAGGAGAATAAAGGCACTGACCTGGGTTGCAAACATGCCAACCGGGAGATTACGGTAGAGCAGTTTGATCTGCTCGACGTAAACCCGCGCCGGCAAGGCCGTATCCGTCACCGCTTTCATCGCCCGCACCCCGTACGTGGCCGGATATCCCCAGCCACGTAATAAATTTATTTTTTTGCCAAGGGCACCCCGCCCTTTTGGTCTGACGTTCGGACCCTGGCCACGTGGTCTTCGTTGGCCACTTTCCTTCTATTATTGGATCAAGTATAGATGTACTTGGTTGTTTTCAACATCAATCTTAATATGTCATTCACACCGCGCTGCGCGTACTGCCGCTGATTTACAGCTTGAGAGACGGGTTCCTGACAGGCAAGACCACCAGGCACCCTCAACTCCGAGCGGTTCGCCAACGCGCGTGGCTTCACCGTACTGTTCGGAGCGAAGCGCTGGACAATGAAGCGGAACTCCACGCGCGCCGGCGCTTACTCCACCGTCACCGACTTGGCGAGATTGCGCGGCTTGTCTACATCCGTGCCCCTGAGCACGGCGACGTGATACGCGAGCAGCTGTAAGGGTACAGTGTAGACGATCGGCGCCAGGGCGTTGTCGATCGGGGCGATGTCGAACACCTGCACACCCGGGCCGGACTCCACGCCGGAGTGCGGATCGGCGAACACGATGAGTTCACCGCCGCGCGCGCGTACTTCCTGCAGGTTGGATTTAAGTTTCTCCAGCAGCTCGTCGTTCGGCGCTACGGCGATCACCGGCATGGAGGCATCCACCAGCGCCAGCGGGCCGTGTTTGAGCTCGCCGGCCGGGTAGGCCTCGGCGTGTATGTAGGAAATTTCCTTGAGTTTGAGCGCGCCTTCCATGGCCACCGGGTACATGGTGCCGCGGCCGAGGAACAGCGCGTGTTGCTTGTCGGCGAATTGCTCGGCGAGTTTTTTAAGGCTGTCGCTGGAAGCCAGCACACGCTCGATGGCGCCGGGCAGTTCGCGCAGTTGCGCGACCAGTTTGGCCTCGACCTTAGGATTGAGCCCGTGGCGGCGACCGAGCGCGATCACCAGCAGCATTAACGCCACCAGCTGGGTGGTAAAGGCCTTGGTAGATGCGACACCGATCTCCGGTCCGGCGCGCGTCATGAGCGTGAGCTCCGACTCGCGCACCAGAGTCGATTCCGGCACGTTGCAGATCGCCAGTGAATGTCCGAAGCCAAGACGCTTGGCCTCCTGCAGGCCGGCAATGGTGTCGGCGGTCTCACCCGACTGGGAAACAGTAACAATCAGCGAATTCTTGCGTACCACCGGCCGGCGGTAGCGGAACTCACTTGCGACCTCGACGTTCGCCGGAATGCCGGCCAGTGCTTCGAGCCAATAACGACCGATGAGACCGGCGTGGTAACTCGTGCCGCAAGCGATGATATGTACGCCCTGCACCTTGTCGAATATGTCCGGCGCACCAACGCCAAACGATTCTTCCATTAGGCGATCCTGGCTTATACGCCCTTCCAGGGTCTCGGCCAGGGCGCGCGGCTGCTCGAATATTTCCTTGAGCATATAGTGGCTATACTCGCCGCGTTCGGCTGCATCGGCGGTAAGTTCTGAAATATGTACCGGGCGATCGACCTTGGCGCCG
>CAYJBG010000022.1:0-19483 GCA_964368085.1 uncultured Acidiferrobacterales bacterium
CCGCGATGCCGTAGCAAGTACACAAATAGGTCTGCTCCGGGTCGCTCTCCACGTATACGCCGGTGCCGCGTACGCCGAGCGTGGCGCTGGGCGTTTCGATATCGTGCACGCCGTGCCCGAAGACCGCCAGTACCTTGCCGGCGAGGATCCGCAGCAGGTTAGCGATTTCTGAGTCGCTGCGCTGCGTGCTGAGGGCCAGCTTAGTGCCGCCGCGCAGAATGTAGGCGTCCTGCCCCACGGCGAAGACGATCTCGGCGCCGGCCGCGGTTTCGATGGTGTCGCGCGGGCCGATGCGTGTGGCCGTATCCGCCGGCTTGCCGTTCACCAGCACCTGGCCACTCAGGCGGTAGATCGAGCGCCCGGGCGGGAGCTTGCGGGGAACATCTCCAAACGGCGAGGCGAGAGTGGACGCGATCGGCAGGCCGGTGGCGAAGAAGCCAGCCGCGAGTGCTTGCAGCAGTAGGCGGCGGCGTGGATCGTCCGACTCGTCGTGATGGTTCATGTGTGAATTCCTCCTGATACCGTGCCGATGCTACTGCATTGGCGTCAGCGGTGCACCAGACGCCCGAGCTCGCCGGCGACGTCGCCCAGGGCGATCTCGCGTACAGCGGCATCGCGCCGGCCCTTGTACTCGGCCACGCCCTTGGCGAGCCCTTTGTCGCCAATCACGAGGCGGTGCGGAATGCCGATCAGGTCCATGTCGGCGAAGATCACGCCCGGGCGCTCGTCGCGGTCGTCGAGCAATACCTCGAAGCCGGCGTTCACCAGTTCGCCGTAGAGTTGATCCGCGGCCGCGCGCACCTTGTCCGACTTGCGGTAACCGATGGGCACGAGCGCGACATGAAACGGCGCGATCGCGTCCGGCCAGAGAATGCCGTTGGCGTCGTGATTCTGTTCAATAGCCGCCGCCACCACGCGCGACACGCCGATGCCGTAGCAGCCCATGGGCATGACCACCGCGTGGCCAGATTCGTCCAGCACCGTGGCCTGCATGGCCTCGCTGTATTTGGTGCCGAGCTGAAAGATGTGCCCGACCTCGATGCCGCGTTTGAGGGTGAGCGTGCCCTGGCATTTCTTCTCCTGTGAATTGGGGCAGGGGTCGTCGACGATGACGTTGCGAATGTCGGCTACCTCCGGTTCCGGCAGGTCGCGTGCCCAGTTCACATGAATGAGGTGTTTGCCATTGATGTTCGCACCGCAGACGAAGTCGGCCAGGCGTGCGGCCGATTCGTCGGCGATCACGGTGATCTTGAGGCCGACCGGCCCGATCGAACCCGGTTCACAACCGGCGGCGAGTTCGACTTCGCCCAGCGTCACGAACATCAAGGGCTTGGCGAGCTGCGGCAGCTTTTCGGCCTTGACGGCATTCAACTCGTGGTCGCCGCGCAGCACCAGCGCCACCACGCCGCCCGTGCCTTTCACCAACAGAGTCTTTGCGGTCTGCCGGGGATCGATCTTGAGAAAACTGCTGACCTCGTCGATGGAATGCCGGCCGGGAGTATCCACGGTTTGTATCGGCTGGCCGGGGGCGGCGCGTTTGCCCATCGACGGCAGTGCCTGGGCCAGTTCGACGTTGGCGGCGTAATCGCATTTATTGCAGATGGCGATGCTGTCCTCGCCGGAATCGGCGAGGACGTGAAACTCGTGCGAGGCGCTGCCGCCGATGCTGCCGGTGTCGGCCGCCACCGGCCGGAACTCAAGGCCGACGCGTTTGAAGATGCGTGTGTAGGTATCGTGCATGACCTTATAAGTGTCGCGCAGCGAACCTTCGTCGGCGTGAAACGAGTAGGCGTCCTTCATAAGAAATTCGCGCGCCCGCATCACGCCGAAGCGCGGTCGGATCTCGTCGCGGAACTTCATCTGGATCTGGTAGAAGTTGGCCGGCAACTGGCGATAGCTTTTGATTTCGCGGCGGATCAGATCGGTGATGACCTCTTCATGCGTCGGGCCGAAGCAGAACTCGCGCTGGTGGCGGTCCCTTAGGCGCAGCAACTCCGGGCCGTATTGCTCCCAGCGTCCGGATTCCTGCCACAACTCGGCCGGCTGCACCGCGGGCATCAGCACTTCCAGGGCGCCGGCGCGGTTCATCTCCTCGCGCACTATTCCTTCCACCTTGCGCAGTACGCGCAGGCCGAGCGGCAGCCAGGTATAGATGCCGGCGGCCAGTTTGCGGATCATGCCGGCGCGCAGCATGAGCCGGTGGCTGACGGCCTCGGCCTCGGCTGGAGTTTCGCGGGCGGTGGCGAGCAGGTACTTCGAAACGCGCATAGAGGCCTCACTATTGCAATAGCGCGCAGTATACCTGCTTACTCCCTCTCTCGCAGGACAGGAGAGGTTGTATGTTTATGTGCGGATTTGAATGGAATTGGAATTACTCGCCCACCGCCCACAGCTGTGCCGCGCCCCGGACGCCGGAGCTGTCGCCGTGCGTGTTTGGCAGGAGGCGAGTGCGCAATGCATCGTTAAAGACGTACCGGGCGACATGCGCGCGGCCTTCCGCGTAGAGTCGCGCGATGTTGGACAGGCCGCCGCCCAGTACGATGACGTCGGGATCGAGGATGTTGATGACCACGGACAGCGCACGGCCGAAGCGATCCAGATAGCGCTGCATTGCGGCTTCCGCGAGCGCGTCACCGTCAGCCGCCGCTGCCGCGATGGCGCGCGCATCGTGCAGCGGGTCACCCCCGGCTGCCCGGTAGTCGTGTATCAAACCGGGGCCGGAAAGAAATGTTTCCACGCAGCCGCGTTTGCCGCAATAGCAGATCGGGCCATCCGCTTCGAGCACGTTGTGTCCCCATTCGCCGGCGATGTGTTGCGCGCCTTCGACGAGCCGGCCGTTCACCACGATGCCGCCGCCGACACCCGTGCCCAGAATCACGCCGAATACCACCGGCGCATCCTTGGTGACCCCGTCCAGCGCCTCGGAGAGCGCGAAACAGTTGGCATCGTTGGCGATACGGATTTCGCGTTGCAGCAATGCTTCCAGATCGTTTTTTACCGGCATGCCATTCATGCACACCGTGTTCGAGTTCTTGAGAAGGCCGGTCTGAGTCGAGATCGCGCCGGGCGTGCCGAGGCCGACGCGGCAGGCATCGTTTGCGCGCCGTTCGAGATCAAGCACCAGATCGCGGATGTTGGCGAGGATCGCCGCGTAACCTTCGGCCCGCGGCGTCGGCCGGCGTTGCCGGTGCGCAATGCTTCCGGACGCATCCATCACGACGCCCTCCGTCTTGGTGCCGCCGAGGTCAACCCCAACTCTTAGCATAGATTCTCTCCAACTCCCCCAAAGTGAAGAAATGCGCGCTTGGCGCGCGTCTTTATTTGATGCCCGCGATCCAGCGCGTGTACAGCACGTCCGCGATACGATTGAGACGCGCCGCGCGTTGCGAAAGGTTCGCGAGCATCTGCGCACGCCGTCGTACGCTCGCGGCCGGCAGGGCGCAGGCAATCTCGTTTGCACCGGTGCGCACCCAGGTGCGTACCAGCTCCGGGGTCATTTCGATGTGGCACTGGAGACCGAGACTTGCGCCGATCGCAAAGCCCTGGTTGCGACAGTAGCGGCTCCTTAATAGGTGCGTTGCTCCGGGTGGCAGGCTGAAGGTCTCGCCATGCCAGTGGAATACCTCGAACTGCGGCGCCAAGCCGTTCAACCATTTCTCCGTTTCCGGCGAATCGACCTTGCGCACCGGCAGCCAGCCGATCTCCTTTACGCGGTGGCGCCGCACCCGGCCGCCGAGCGCCTTGCTCAGAAGCTGGCCGCCGAGGCAATGGCCGAGCACCGGCACGTCCGCGGCGACCGCCTGGCGGATGAGGCGCAGCACCTTCGGAATCCACGGCAGCGGGTCGTTGACGCTCATCGGTCCGCCCATGAACACCAGCCCGGGGATATCGGCTATGCTTTCAGGCACGGGCTCGCCCCGATCCACCTTGATGGTGCGGTGCGGGATGTCGCGGCGGTCGAGAAACTCGGCGAAATAGCCGGGGCCCTCGGTCGGGAAATGCCGGAAAATCAGAATTTCTTTTTTCATGCCGCAGCGATTCTACCGCGCCGTGAATGGGACCGGAATATGAAAAATCGCATTCGCGCCCCTTGGCTGTTCCTGCTCGCGCTGCTGCCGGCCGTGTGCGGCGCCACCGACATCTCGCTTTATGCGCTTTTCAAGGATAAGGCCATCCTGCAGGTGGACGGCACGCGCCGCGTGCTGACCACGGGCGCGGAAAGCCCCGAGGGCGTGAAGCTGGTGAGTACCGATACCCGGAACGATGAAGCGGTGGTGGAGGTAAAGGGCAAGCGCGAAACGCTGCGGCTCGGCGTTATCGTCTCCGCATTCCAGAGCAGCGCGCGCGAGAGCGTCACGCTGTACGCCGACAGCAACGGCTTCTTCCACGCCGAGGGCTCGATCAACGGCGTGGCCATGACCTTTCTCGTGGACACGGGCGCCAATACCGTCGCCCTCAACAGCGCCACCGCCAAGCGCGCCGGGATCGATTTCACCAAAGGCCGGCAGGGCACGGCGCGCACCGCCTCCGGTTACGCACGCATGTACGCCTTGAAGCTCGATACGGTAAAGATCGGCGATATCGTGTTGCGCAACGTCGAGGCCGGCGTGATCGACGGCCCACAACCGGAGGTACCATTGCTGGGGATGTCGTTTCTGAGTGCACTCGAGATGAAGCGCGAAGGTAGCAAAATGGAACTCACACGCCGGTATTGAGCGCCTGGTTTCTTTCTCGCGGATCAACGGCTGCGCGCAACACTGAATAAGGACCGCAACTGGACGGCAATACCAGGCTGCGGTTAAATTGGAGCCGATACCTCATGCTCCGGAACTGGACGCACAGCATACTAAGGACAAGCATGTCCACAACAACACGCTTTCGCCTCGTTGCCGTCCTGCTCCTGCTCTTCAGCCTGAACGCCCGTGCTCAAACCATGGATGCCGCCGCGCTCGTCAAGGCGGCGATCGACTATTGGCGCGACGTCTCCTCGGTCGCGGTGTTCGACATGCACATCCAGCGCCCTGACTGGAAGCGTTCCATGACCATGAAGGTCTGGACGCGCGGCAGCAAGGAGTCGCTGGTGCGGGTAACGGCGCCGGCCAAGGACTCCGGCAATGGCACCTTGCTGCTCGACAACGACATGTGGAGTTACAACCCCAAGGTCAATCGCGTCATCAAGATTCCCTCCAGCATGATGGGCCAGAGCTGGATGGGCTCGGACTTCGCCAACAACGACCTGGCCAAGGCCGACGATCTGGTCGACCAGTACCGGCACACGCTGTTGTCCACCGAGCAGAACAACGGGCACAAGGTGTACGTCATCCAGGCCGTCCCGAACGAGACCGCGCCGGTGGTGTGGGGGCGCGAGGTGCTGAAGATCCGCGACGATTACCTTCTCCTGGAGCACGCCTTCTACGACCAGAACGACATCCTGGTGAAAACGCTCAAGACTACCGAGATCAAGGTAATGGGCGGCAAGCCGATCGCCGCACGCGAGCGCATGAGCAAGGCCGACAAGCCGAATGAATGGACCGAGATCGTGACACGCGAGGCACAGTTCGGCGTGGTGCTGCCGGCCAGCCTGTTCACCCAGGCAAATCTGCGCAATCCGCGTAACTGAAATGGGCATCCTGCCACGGCTGGCGTGGCGCAACCTGTGGCGGCACAAGCGCCGTACCTGGCTGACGGCCTCGGCGATCGCCTTCAGCGCCATGTTGCTGGTATTCATGCAAACGCTCCAGTTCGGCGCTTATGACATGATGATCGACACCACGCTGCGCGTGTACACCGGGCAGATGCAGGTGCAGCGCACGGGCTATCTGGAAAAGCGCCAGATGCGGACCACGGTCACGAACGCGACCGCCCTGGCCGATGCGCTGCGCACGCACACCGGTTTGGCCACCATCGCGGTGCGCGCCCAGGGCTTCGCGTTGGCGTCAAGCCGCGAGCGCAGTTACGGCGTGCCGGTGATCGGCGTCGAACCGGAGCGCGAACCGCGCGTTTCGACCTTGCCGCACCTGGTGAAACAAGGGCGTTACCTGGCCGATACGCGCGCGCCGGAGGTGGTGCTGGGCAGCACGCTGGCGCGCAATCTCAAACTCAAGCTTGGCGACGAACTCACGCTGCTCGGCAGCGGTATGGACGGTTCGGTGGCGGCGTCGGTGTTGCCGGTGGTGGGGTTCTTCGAGAGCGGCAATCCCGATCTCGACCGGCGGCTGGTGATGATTCCGCTGGCGGTGTTTCAGGATATCTACACCATGGGCCAGGACGCGCATCAGGTGGTGGTGTCGGGGCCGGATTTCGAAAGCATTCCGCGTACCAAGGCGGCGCTGCGAGAAGCGATCGCCGCGCGTCCGGAGCTCACGGTGCTCGACTGGGCGGAACTGGCGCCCGGCGTCAAGCAGCTGATCGAGGCCGACATGGTGCAGAACTGGATCACCTATCTCACGCTTATCTTCATCGTGACCTTGAGCATCATGAATACCTTTCTCATGAGCGTGCTCGAACGCACCCGCGAGTTCGGCATCATGCTGGCGCTGGGTGCAACCCCGCTGCGCATCGGCGCACTGGTGATGCTCGAATCCGTGTTGCTTATTTTGCTGGGGCTTGCCCTCGGCATCGCCATCGGCGGCGGCCTGTCGGCTTACTTCAACATCGTGGGTTTCACCTTCCCCGGCATGAAGGAGATTTACGCCCAGTTCGGTTTGCCGGGCGTGATTCATCCCAAACTCACGTTGGCGGCGTTCTCGATCGGTCCGCTGGTGATTCTGACTTTCACGCTGCTGGCCGCGCTGTATCCGGCGCTGCGCATCCGCAAGCTCGAAGCGGTCGAGGCTATCCATGCGGTGTAGCCCGGATGCAGGCAGTGAATCAAGCCTCATTCACTGCCGGAATCCGGGGATGCGTTCCCGGATTTCGCTGCGCTCCATCCGGGCTACGGTTGGCGATCCGCACATCAGGAAGCACAGTCGATGATCCAAATGCCGCTCGTCGTGACCCTCGCCTGGCGCAATCTGTGGCGGCACAAGCGCCGCACGATCATGATCCTGTTTGCGTTCGCCCTCGGCGCTTGGTCGATGGTGGTGATCGCCGCCATCAGCCGCGGGTCGATGGAGCAGCAACTCAACAACGCCATTCTCAATCTCGTCGGCCACATCCAGCTGCACGCGCCCGGTTATCGCGACGATCCGGTGATCGATCATCGTTTTCCGCCGCCTGGCGATGCGCTGCGCGCGGTGCTCGAAGCCGATGGCATACGCGTCTGGGCGAGCCGCATCCGCGTGCCGGCGGTGGTGGCGAGTGAGCGCGAGTCGGCCGGCGTCACGCTGGTCGGCATCGAACCGGAACGCGAACGCGGGCTGTCGTTCATTCCCGAGTCGATCACCGACGGCCGTTATCTGCAATCGTCCGACGATCCGGGCCTGTTGCTCGGCCGCAAACTGGCCGAGAAGCTGGAGACCGGTCTCGGCCGGCGCGTGGTGCTGCTCACTCAGGATCCAAAAAACCGGTTGGCCGATCGTGGTTTCCGCGTGGTCGGCATTTTCGACACCCAGCCGCAGCAGATGGAGGAGGCCTATGTGTTCGTCGGCCACAGCACGGCCAGGCAAATGTTGAAACTGGATGACACCACCAGCGAGATCGCGCTGGTTACGCTAGACCGCGATCGGCTCGGACCGCTGCTGGAACGGTTGCGCGCGGCCGCGCCCGATCTCGACGTGGCGCCCTGGACCGAGGTCGAGCCGTTGCTGGTGCTGACACAGAAGATCACCGACGCGATTCTTCTCATCTGGTACGTCATTGTGTTCGCGGCCATGTCGTTCGGGCTGATCAACACTTTGCTTATGGCGGTGTTCGAGCGTACCCGCGAGTTCGGTTTGTTTCAGGCGCTCGGCATGCCGCCGCGCCATATTCTCGGCCAGGTGCTGGTGGAGTCGCTGATCCTGCTGCTGCTGGCGTTGGCGCTCGGCAATCTGCTATCCGCCGCGACGCTCGCCGCGCTGCACGACGGGATCGATCTGTCGTCGGTCGCCCAGGGCATGGAACTGGTGGGCGTGGCGCCGGTGATTTATCCGGCCTGGGCGTTGAACGACACGCTGGTGGCCAACTCCCTGGTGTTCGTGCTCGGGTTGGCCGCCAGTCTTTATCCAGCGTGGCGCGCCGCGCGCCACGTGCCGATGGAAGCCATCACCCGCACCTGAAAGGGAGCCCCATGACCGATCACACCGTCGTCCTGCGCAACGTCTCTAAAATCTATCGCCAGAATTCATTGGCGGTACACGCGCTGACCGACATCAATCTCGATATTCCGAAGCAGGACTTCGCCTGCCTGTCCGGACCGTCCGGCTCGGGCAAGAGCACGCTGCTCAATCTCATCGGCGGTCTCGACAAGCCCAGCAGCGGAGAAATCAGCGTCGACGGCCAGCGTGTGGACCAGTTGGGCAAGAGCGAACTCGCGCAGTTGCGCCTGCGCAAGATCGGCTTCGTGTTTCAGGCCTACAATCTCATCCCGGTGCTCAACGCGCGCGAGAATGTCGAGTTCGTCATGCAGTTGCAAGGCATGGCGGCGGACGAACGCGGCGATAAGGCCATGCAGATTCTGAAAGAGGTCGGCCTGGAGGGTCTTGAGAACCGCCGGCCGGGCGAGCTCTCCGGCGGTCAACAACAGCGCGTCGCGGTGGCGCGCGCCATTGTCTCCGAACCCTCGCTGGTGCTGGCCGACGAACCGACCGCCAACCTCGACTCCAAAACGGCCACGGCGTTGATGGAAATGCTGGTGCACATGAACCAGGAGCACCACGTCACCTTCATCTTTTCAACCCACGACAAACTGGTCATGGATTTTTCGCGCCGCCTGATTCAGCTGCGCGATGGAAAGATTGTCGAGGACCTGCGCCAGAGCTGAAATCGACTGGACACCAGCCGTTGCGGTTGCCCCCCGCGCCCTTCGCCTCGGGCCGCATCGGGGGTATATTGACGGCAGAGACCCGAACAGGAGCGCGGCCATGTGGGACTTGTTGCGAGTGGCATTGCGGAATGTCGGGCGTAACAAACGCCGCAGCCTGATCACGGCGATTACGGTGTTCATCGGTGTACTGGTGATTGCCGGGACGCGCGGGCTTCTCAATGGTCTGCAAGGTGAAATCCGCAGCGCCCTGACGCAGAAGATGCACGGCGACCTGCAGTTACACAAGGCCGGTTATCAGGACTCGATCGACGCCTCACCTTATAAGGTGATGTTCCGGTTCGACGACGCCTTGCAGCAGAAGCTGCGCGACACGCCCGGTGTCGTCGCCTGGTCGCCGCGCCTGCGGGTGCTGGGGCTGCTCAACCACCAGAAATCCCAGACCACGGTGCCGGTCATGATCCAGGCATTCGATTCGGTCGCCGAGACGGCCGTGTGCCCGCGCCTGCCCGCGAGCATCGTGCAAGGCGGCATGCTGGTGTCCGGGACCGAGCGCATGGAACAGGTACAGCGTGACGACGACCTGGCCGAGGCGCAACCGTTTGATCCGGGCAAAAAGACCAGACCTAAATCCCTTCTCAATACCAGCGGTCAGCACCAGATACTGGTCACACCCGGATTGTTCCGTGGCTTCGAGGCCGCGATCGGCGATGAGGTGGTGTTACTGTTGCAGGACAAAAACAACATGCAACAGGCAGTGGTGGCGCAGATCGCCGGGGTGCTCGACTACGGCCTGCCGAACGCCCAGAACCGTTTGATCTGGATGGATGCGGGTACACTGGCCAGGACGCTGAGCCTGGGCGACGAGATTTCCGAGCTGGCCATTTCCATCGATAAAAACGCAACCGCCGAGGACATGAAGCCATTGTTGCAGGCGCGCGTCGGGAATACGCTGGTTGCCGAGACCTATCTCGACATCACCGGCTTTCTGCGAGACGCGATGACGCTGCAGAATGTCATTTTCAACGCCATCGTGGTGATCATGTTTCTGATCGTGGTGGCCGCGATCGTGAACACCTCGCTTATGACCGTGATGGAGCGCACGCGCGAAATCGGTACCCTCATGGCGCTTGGATACCAGCGCAAACACATCCTGTTCCTGTTTCTGATCGAATCGGCCGCGATTGGCCTGAGCGGCGGGGTGGCGGCGTTGATCGCAGTGGCGGCCGGCATTGCCTACCTTGGCCAGACCGGCATGCAGTTTGTGTTGCCGGGGCAGACCGACGCCACGGTGTTGCACCCGTATGTCAGCGTGCTGTTTCTGTCCATGGTGCTGGCGCTGGCGCTGTTGAGCGCGGTCATCGCCGCGTTTCTGCCGGCGTACAAGGCGAGTCACATGCGGCCGGTTGAGGCCTTGAGCAAGTCCTAGGAGGCGCAATGCGAATACTTTTTGCCGTGGCCCTGGCGATGACCGTGCTGACCGCACAGGCCGAGACACCCGCCGACATCGTCAAGGAGGTCGAAGCCAGGCTGGTGCCCGGCAGCTACAGCGTGGTCTACGAGCTGACCAACCATCGTCTGGATGGCAGCCTGAGCAGTTATGAGGTGCGCTTCGACATCAGGGACGCGGATCACGCGCGCGGCGTGTTCACGAAGCCCGAGCGCGAAAAAGGCCGCGAGGTGCTGCGTGTGGACGACGCACTCTGGACTTACTTGCCCGGCATCGGCAAGACGCTGCGCATCGCCGACCGTGACAGCTTCGCCGGCGGCGATTTCTCCAACGCCGACATCCTGCGCGTGGACTGGACCGCCAAATACGCCGCGAGTCTCGCCAAGGAAACGCCCAACCAGTGGATTTTCGATCTTGTGGCGAAGACGCCCGAGGCCGCTTACGCCAAGATGCGCCTGTGGGTGGACAAGGCGTCGCGCCAGCCGGTCCAGCAATATTTCTACGATTCGCGCGGCACGCTGCTCAAGCGCTGCCGTTATGGATCGATCCAGAACTTCGGCGGCGTTACGCGTCCGGCGTTCCTGCAGATGGAAAATGTGGTAACCACCCAGAAGACCGAACTCAAGGTGCTCACCCTGCGTACCGGTCAGACCTTCAAGGAATCACGCTTTGCCGTGGACAACCTCGGGAAATAAAGTGCGGGCGTGCTTGCCGGGACTGATGTTCCTGTTGTCGATGGCGGCGAATGCCGCCACGGACGAACGCGAGCTGGAAGAGGCAGCGCCTCTGGATGCTCCGTCGGTCGCCGTGCCTGCATCAGCCACCGCGATGGACCAGGCTTACCGTTATCGTGGTTACGCCCTCGCAGAGTGGTCGAATCTCATACCCGATGCCGGTGCACTGAAGACCCGCGATCAGTCGCTCGCCGAGGCCAATGGCAGCGGGTCGATGTCGTTGCGCAGCGGCGTGCAGCTGTTCGGCGATGTGACTGGCACTTATCACTTTCGGTCCGAGTCCGGCAACATCCTGCTGAATCAGGCGGGCGTGCGTTACGGCGCGGAGTCGTGGGAACTGCTGCTCGGCAAGGAACGCGCGCGCAAGAGCCCGGGGATGGTGGTGAGTCCGAGCGACTTTCTGTTTCCCAACGACAGTCTGCCAGGCATGCGTGAGCAGCGCGCCGGTGTCTGGATGGCGCGCGCCTCGTGGCAGGTCCCCGGCCATTCGGTCGACGCCATCTATCTGCACAATCTGGCGGTGAATGACCAGGGCATGCCGGATGACGATCAGATGCGGCGCGGCGCGGCCCTGCGTTATTTCCGGCAGAGTTCGGCGTTCGATGCCGGGATCAACTACGCCGCGATCGAGGGCGAGCATGCCGCCGGCGGTTGGGCGCAGATCTATCTGATGAAAACCACCAAGGTCTATCTCGACGTGGCCTATCTTGAGACCGACCGGATTCTGAGTCAGAGCGCGCACGACGTGACCAAGATTCTGGTTGGTGCGAGTTACGAAGGTTACAGCGATGGGCTGTTCCGGCTGGAAGTGCTTGCCAACAACCGCGGCCTCGATGGGGTGGTGGCCATTGTGCCCGGGACGACTGATGCCTCCGGGGTGTTGAATACGGTTTTCTACCGTCGCTGGTATGGCATTGCCAGCGTGCAGCTTTCGGATTTGTGGAAGGAATCGGTGTTCACGCTTAATCACATTCGCGCGCTCGAGTATTCGGAGTGGGTATGGATGGCGCGCTACGAGATTCCGCTCACCCGTCATCAGGCAATCGGGTCGATGCTTGGGTTCTTCCACAAACTGGCAACCATTCCGGACGCCACGCTGGTGACGCTCGACTGGAAATACAATTTTTAGGAGCGATGCGATGTTGCGATTGCAGGACGTGTTCAGGCGTTATCGCAGTGGCAAGGTCTATATCGAGGCCCTGCGCGGCGTGAATTTCGAGATCGTGCCCGGCGATTTCGCGGTCATCAAGGGGCCGTCCGGTTCCGGCAAATCGACGCTGCTGAACATCCTGGGCTTGCTGGATGCGCCGAACGAAGGCGCGGTCTATCTCGACGGCCAGGCCGTGAGCTACGACGATTTCGACGCGCTCGCCGTGACGCGCGCGCGCCTGATTTCTTTTATCTTTCAGTCGTTCAACCTGAATCCGGTGCTGACGCTGGAAGAGAACGTGATGGTCCCGCTGATGATCCGGGCCGACATCCCGAAGCGCGAGAAGAAGGAGCGGGTGGCCGAATGGATCGACAAGGTCGGCCTCAGCGCGCATCGCTCCCACCGGCCGGACGAACTCTCCGGCGGCCAGCGCCAGCGCGTCGCGATTGCGCGCGCCATGGTCACCCGGCCGCAGGTGGTCATCGCCGACGAGCCGACCGCCAACCTCGATTCGACCACCACCGGGTCCATCCTCGGATTAATGCAGGCATTGAACGAGGAACAAAAAGTCGCCTTTGTCTGCGCCACCCACGACCCGCTCCTGGAACGCTACGCCCGGAATATTTTTCTGTTGCATGATGGCACGTTGACGGCGGCCTAAAACTTCCTCGAAAACCGCCCGAAGACCCGATGCAGGTGCCAGCGTAGATGAATGCCGAGCACAACGTAACATTCGTATTCTCAACCCACGACGAGCTGGTCATGGATTTCTCGCAGCGGCTGATCAAACTGCACGATGGCCGGATTGTGGAGGATGTGCGGAGGGGGTAGGGTGAAGGCTGCTGAGTGGACGGGTCGGCGAAGATGGCAGTATCCTTCTAGTTGTAGTTTAGGAGCCAAAATGGACTGGATGATTGCACTAGCAATTGCAGGCTGGGCTCTAGCAATAGCTCAGTTTGTTTTCACATATAAAGAAACAAGAAGTAAAAACGAGAACGATCTTCTTGAAAAGACTTTAAACTATTTTGGTAAAGGAGCTCAATCTAGGGCGATTGCTGTAAGTCTTACTGAGGGAGTGTGGTTTAAGCAAAAGAAAAACCTAGATATTATTTTGCCTGTCTTGATTTCTCAGGCGCATTTTTTGTTAACTGCAACTGACAATCCAGAGCCTGAAGAGAGAAACTTAATAAGAATATTATTCCTAATTGAAAAATGCCTCCCATATGCGAGTGATATATGCAGTGAAACTGCTGAAATTTCAGAGGCTTTATTTTGTGGTGCCCAAACTAAAGGTGGAGTTAATTTATCAAATGCTACTTTAAAACACTGGTTCGCTAAATTTAATTCAGGCAGCACCGAAATGTGGGAGATTGAAATTGAAAACTCCTAACAACATATTAAATTGGTTCTCTTTGGTCACCCGACGCGCGCAGGCCTCTCTAGCCTAGTTAGGGTGGGCACGTAAGTGCCCACGCGGAAACTTTTAGGGTAATTCAACCATGTCGCACTATCGACGGGCGAACACAGCAGGCGCAACCTATTTCTTTACGGTGGTCGCCTACCGGCGACAAACCATTCTCTGCGACGAGCCAATCCGTCACGCATTGCGCGATGCCATCGCGGAAGTAAGAGCCAGGCGCCCGTTTTCTGTCGACGCCTGGGTGTTGTTGCCCGATCATCTGCATTGCATCTGGACGCTGCCTCCCGATGATGCCGATTTCGCCATGCGCTGGTCATTGGTCAAACGGAGGGTGAGCGTGGCGCGCGGCGGGCGATACCGGCGTGCGGAATGGTTGACGCCATCGAAGCGGAAACACCGTGAGTCGACATTGTGGCAACGCCGCTACTGGGAACACCAGCTTCGGACAGAAGCTGATTACGCGCAACACGTCGATTATATTCACCACAATCCGGTCAAGCACGGCCTGTGCAGCTTGCCGCAGGAATGGCCGTATTCCACGTTTCACCGGTACGCAGACGCGGGAATCTACCCGGTCGATTGGGGTGCGAGTGCGGCCCGGATCGAAGGGGATTTTGGCGAATGAAAGCGCGTGGGCACTGCGTGCCCACCCTACTTGGTTTGCTAACGCGTCCCTAGCAGGCGTGCTCAGCCGTTAGCCGCTACAAAAGGAAACACCATGTTAGAACTCAGACCAACTTGCGAGCACTGCAACAAGCCGCTGCCACCCGATTCACTGGAGGCACGCATCTGCACGTATGAGTGTACGTTCTGTGCCACATGCGTCGATAGCGTTTTGGACAACGTTTGCCCAAATTGCGGTGGTGGCTTTGTTCCTAGACCAATAAGAACGTCGAAGAACTGGAAGGGTAACAACTTCCTTGGCAATGACCCGGCGAGCACCAAAGTCAAACACAGGCCGGTTGACGTAGCGGCTCATGCGTTGTTCTCGGCCGCTATAAAAATCATACCGCCTGAAAAGCGTTAGCGGGTGAAAATAAGAGCGGCTAACAAAGTTCGTAGGGTGGGGCCTGCCCCACCATTCAACACGGCGGGCGGTTTGGTGGGGCAGGGCCCCACCCTACATTTGTACGAAGTGGAGCAAGCGTAGGATGGGTGGAGCGTAGCGGAACCCATCGGATCAATTCCTGACCTGATGGGTTACGCGTTGCTTCACCCATCCTGCTTGTTGTCAGTGAGCGCGCCGGTCGATTTCTCCGGCTGGTTTGAGGCAGAATGAACGCATGAGGGATCGTCGCGAAGATTGCCATTTGAAACGCGCAAGCGGAGCTATAACCCGTATCATGCTTGTCGCCTGTGCGCTGATGATGGCGCCAGGCACGCGGGCCGAAGGATGGGAATTCGGCGGGCACATAAAGTATCGGTACGGCTACACCGATTACCGCGTCAACGATATTGCCGCTGTATTTGGCAATGACCCGGCGAATGATCAATCAATGGACACCCGGCTCAAGGCCGAGTGGCGCGAGCGCGGCTGGGACTTCACCGCGCACTACGAGGCGCTGGCGCTCGCGGGCGATTCGGTCAAGACCCGGCGGGCGCTGGCCGCGGCCGGATTGTCCACAGGCGGAACGACCAGCGGACTGCCGGACGATCGTCACCGGCTGTTCGATCTCAGCGACGACTTCATCGACGACAACCGCGCGGCCGCGGTGCAGCGTCTCGATCGGTTATCCGTGGGCTACACCAGCGGCAGCGCGACGCTGCGTTTTGGACGGCAGGCGGTGAGCTGGGGCAATGGGCTGGCGTTTCAGGTTCTGGATTTCGTCAATCCGTTCTCGCCGCTTGCCATCGACAAGGACTACAAGACCGGCGAGGACATGCTGTACGGTCAGTGGCAGTGGGCCGGCCTGGGTGACGCGCAACTGATGTTGCTGCCGCGACGCGATCCGCTGACGCGCGATCTCGACCACGAGCAGGCCTCGCAGGCGCTGAAGCTGCACACGCGCGCCGGTAATTTCGATCTCGACGCATTGGCGGCGCGCCACTACGATCAGACATTGCTCGGGTTCGGCGTGGTGCGCAGTCTTGGTGGAGCGGTGTGGCGCTTCGATGCGTTGCATACCGACGTGTCGGGGCGGGACGATGTGTGGTCGCTGGTCGCCAACCTCGATTATTCCTGGATGCTGTTCGGAAAAAACATGTACGGCTTCGCGGAATATTTCCGCAACGGCTTCGGCGGTGCGCGCACGACCGACTACCTTGTACCCGGCGCGGAACTGACGGCGCGACTGGCGCGCGGTGAACTCTACACTCTTGGTCGCGACTACGCCGCGCTTGGTGTGCAGGTCGAGCTCGGCCCGCTGGTGAATGCCTTCGCCACCGTGATCCAGAATCTGAACGACGCCAGCCGTTATCTGCAACTGCACGGCGTGTACGACTGGCGCCAGGACACCCGGTTCATGGCTGGTGTAAACTTCCCGGATGGCGAGACGGGCAGCGAGTACGGGGGTATCCCCGCACCGCTCCCGGGGGTAACCCTCGCCCCGGGGCGCTCCCTTTATTTGCGCGCGGCGTATTATTTCTAGCGGGCGGTTTTGAACTTTTCGGTTGGCAGTGCCTCTATGGGTGAGTTCGTGTGAGAAAACAACAAGGAGTCTGCTGCATGTCGATTGATCGTCGTTCCTTCCGTGTCGGCATTATCGCCGGTGTGTTCCTGCTCAGTGGCGTCCTGGTCGGCATCCTGTTGAGCGCCGGCTCGGGGTGGATGAGCCCGGCCGTAAGCGCCCCGGCGGCCGTGGTTGGCGGTTCCAATGGATTCCCGGCCGTGGCCAAGGCCACCATGCCGGCGGTGGTGAACATCTCCACCTCGCGCGTCGTCAAGAGCCAGGGTGGGCCGGGCTTGCCATTCATGGACGACCCGGTGTTCAAGCATTTTTTCGGCGACCAGTTCAACAAGCAATTCCAGATCCCGCGCGAACGGCGCGAGGCCAGCCTCGGTTCGGGCGTGATTGTGTCCGCCGATGGTTACATCGTGACCAACGCGCACGTCGTTGAGAAAGCCGACGAGATCAAGGTGCTGCTCTCTGACAAGCGTGAATTCACCGGCAAGGTGGTGGGCAGCGACCCGAAGACCGACGTCGCTGTTATCAAAATCAGTGGCAAGGACCTGCCGACGCTCACCTGGGGCGATTCGGACAAGATCGAGGTTGGCGAATACGCGCTTGCCATCGGCAACCCGTTCGGACTCAACTCCACGATCACGCTCGGTATCATCAGCGCCGTGGGCCGCGCCAACATGGGCATCGAGCAATACGAGAACTTCATTCAGACCGACGCCGCCATCAACCCCGGCAACTCGGGCGGCGCGCTGGTCAACACGCGCGGCGAACTGATTGGTATCAACACCGCGATCTTTTCGCGCACCGGCGGCAACATGGGCATCGGCTTCGCCATCCCGAGCAACATGGCCAAAAGCGTGATGGATAGTTTGATCAAGACCGGCAAGGTGGTGCGCGGCTACCTCGGCGTGTCCATCCAGGACGTGAACGCCAAGATCGCCAAACAGTTTGGCCTCGAACAGGCGCAGGGCGCGCTGGTGGGCGATGTCGTGAGCGGCAGTCCGGCCGAGCAGGCCGGCATCAAGTCCGGCGACGTGATCGTGCGCTTCGACGGCAAGGCCATCGAGAACAGTTCGATGCTGCGCAACCGCGTGGCCGAGACTCCGGTCGGCAAGGGCGCCGAGGTCGAGCTGGTGCGTGACAAAAAGCCGGTGAAACTCAACATCAAGATCGTTGAGCAACCGAAAGACATGACCGTCGCCGGCGAGACAACAAAGGGCGAAGGCAAAAGCGCCACGCTCGCCGGTCTCGAAGTGCGCGATATTTCGCGCGACGCCGCGCGCCAGTTGAACCTGCCAAGCGGTTTGCGGGGAGTGGTCGTGGCCCAGGTCGAGCCGGGCAGCGCCGCCGAAGAGGCCGGCGTGCAGGCGGGCGACGTGATCGTCGAACTCAACCGCAAGCCGGTGCGCAACATCGAGGACTTCCGGCGCCAGAGCAAGGCGCTCGGCAAGAAAGACAGCGCGCTGCTGCTCATCGTGCGCCAGGGCGGCCGGTTGTTTATCGCCATTAATCCGTAATTCTTCTTCCCTTGTTTTCACCGCAAAGACGCGCGGCAAAGACCCTGTGTTTTTGCGGTGAACAGCGCCTTAGGCCTCGGCCTGTGAGGTTCCCGCCCACGGCGAGCCGGGCCCGGTAAAGCGGGGCGTGCCGCGGCGTGCGTCACGCTGCCGCATTTCCCGCACTATCGTGGCATTTGCGCAGCGTACCCAGATTGTTGCCCAGTTTAAAACCCACCTCCCGCGCGATATTTCGCGACATCCCTTAGATCAAATGTGTGCAATGTGGGCTGGCACACATATGGCATATTACTTGCTACTACTCCAGCGAGGGGCGGCCTAAACGCCCCGGACAGTTCTGATCAAGGCAACCCGGGCGAAAGCCCGGAGACGCAATGTCACCGGTCTACGGGGCACAGGCTCTAGGACGGCGGGACCGCCAGAATTGACTCTTCCGCATCGGCGGAAAGGGCAAAAGGGTGTTCCGCTTTCCACGCGCCGTTCCTCCTGTACTGGAAGGAGCAGGCACTATGGAAGGCAAGTCCGATTTCGGCACGAAGGCCATTCCGGCCGCGACGCGCACTGGTCTCCGCACGATTCTGAAGTTTATGGCGCCACTGCTGATGGCCTTGGGCGCGGCTCCGGTTTCCGCCGACCAGTGGTCGTTGTTACTCAACGGCAAGGCTATCCATCTCGAAAAGCGCGCCGGCGACGACTATAACGAAGAAAACTGGGGGGGCGGGGTTCAGTACGATTTCACATCAAAGGACAGCAAATGGTCGCCGTTCCTGACCGCCTCCGGTTTCAAAGACTCGAACAAGAATCCATCCTATTATGCCGGCGGCGGTACCATGCGCCGCTATGCATTCGGCATGGAAAAGGACAGCATGCACCTGGATGTCGGCATGGTGGCGTTTGCCATGATCCGCAAGGGTTACCAGCATGGGAATCCGTTTCTGGGTCTGCTGCCGGTGATTTCTCTGGGCACCGATCGCGTGGCGCTCAACCTCACCTATATCCCTAAAGTCGATCCGAAACTGATTCCGTTGCTCTTCCTGCAGTTGAAAGTCGGCCTCAATTAAAGAAAGCAGGCCTGCACAAAAATAACCCTATTAAAATCCGTACGACTTGTTCAATGGTTTTCATGCCCGTTTGGTGAGCCGCGCGGCGCAACCCTTGTGTCTATTGCGTTTCCGCGGCGCGCGCGCGTTCGGCGGCCTCCTGTACGGTCTGTTCCACGCCACGCGCCTTGTCCAGGGACTTCACCTGCTCGCCCCACACAGTATCGCGTGGATCGCCGGCGCTCTCTGGAGTCTTGCCCGGACAGGCTGTCAGCGATATAACGGCAATCAGACCAGCGGCTATTCGGGACATGAAGAATCTCCTGTAAGGAACGGGATGTATCGAGTTTAAGCTTGCCGCACGCGCCATGGGGATGACAAGAGATTGCTACACTGTCGTGTTCCGGGTTACAAGGGAGGCATGCGCCACACGTTGACCGGTCCGGCTCGCGCTCTCTTCCGCCGCCTGTCTTGCGTAAAATGATTATTTTTGCGCAGGCTTGCTTTCCTCAAACGAGGGTTCCGGGCGGCGGCTGCAACACGCGGGGTAGGCGAGGGAACGCGGGGTGAGGTGACATGGCGCAGCTTTTGACACTGTTACGCGCCGCCCGCCTGGTGGGCGTATCCCGTGGCGCCTTGCAGAAGAAGA
>CAYJBG010000023.1:0-19431 GCA_964368085.1 uncultured Acidiferrobacterales bacterium
GGCACCAGCTTGCCGTCGTACCAGATGACACCGTCTCGGTCGGACATCGACATCGCTGTTCTCCGCGCCATCAAACGTAGGGTGGGTTAGCGCCGCCGTGCGGCGCGTAACCCACCGATAGTTGTTTGGTGGGTTACGGCGCTACGCGCCTAACCCACCCTACATTAATTATTCAAGCCACTCCCGCCACAGCGCCGCGACCCTCGCTGGAAAATCACCCAGTTCCTGCGGCGCCACCAGTGGCCGGCGTTCCATGAGCTTGAGACGCTGTTCCACACCGAGATAACGGTGGTAAGCATCCCGCAACAGACCGGCTTGCGTGGGAGCCAGCAGCCCGCGCGATTCCATCGCTTCCAGGAGGGGGATGTTACCCCGGTGCTGAATCAGCTCCGGGTGGTCATGCGCCCAGCGTAATACCGCATATTGCACCATAAATTCCACATCAATCATACCGCCCGGGTCGTGCTTGAGGTTAATCTCGCCAGGGTTGTGTGGCGCCTGCGCCGCGTGCATGCGCTTCCGCATGGCCTTAACCTCGGTGCGCAGGGTTTGCGGGTCGCGCACGCGGCACAGGGTGACGGCGCGAATGTCCTCAAAAACCCGGGCCAAGTCGGTGTCCCCGGCAATCGGCCGGGCACGGATAAGGGCTTGATGCTCCCATGCCCAGGCATGTGAATCCTGATACTCACGGAACGCCGCCGGGTTCGTCACCAGCATGCCGGAGCCCCCGCTCGGGCGCAGGCGCGTGTCCACTTCATAAAGTATGCCGCTACCGGTGCGTGCCGTCAGGATATGAATAAGACGCTGCCCGAGGCGCGCGAAAAACACCTCGTTCGCAATCGGGCGCCCTCCATCCGTAACACCTCCCTCCTGCTCGGCGCCATGCAGGAAAATCATATCGAGGTCGGAGGTGTAGCCAAGTTCCAGGCTACCGAGTTTGCCGTAGGCAATCGCCGCGAAGCCGGGGTGGATGGTCTCACCACCTTGCTCGATCGACGGGCGACCATGTTTGAGCACCAGATCATCGTGCGCGAGCGCGAGCGCCTGCACCACAATCACCTCGGCGATGTGCCCGAGATGCCGGCCGATCTCGTCCGGCCCAAGGCCGGGACCGACGTCGGCCGCTGCCACACGCAGCACATGCCCGTTGCGAAATTCGCGCAAGGCTTCCATCTGCGCCTCCAGATCGTCCACCGGCAGGCGTGCCAGCCGGCTCTGCAATTCGCCCGCGAGCGCCGCGCGCGTGAGCGGTGCATACAGGCTGACGGCGTCCATCAGTTCATCCAGCAGAATCGGATGCTGGTTCAGATAACGCGCGATCCACTCGCTGGCCGAGCACAGCTTCACGAGCTGCGACAGCGCCAGCGGATTCTCCACCAGCAGCGCCAAATACGCCGAGCGCCGGCCGATGGCCTCGACGAAGGCAACCAGGCGCGCGAGCGTGGTTTGTGGTTCCGGTGTGAGCCCGGCGGCGCCAAGCAACAGTGGCATGAGTTTGTCGAGGCGTTCACGGCCGTTCGCGGAGAGCGCACTGTATGCACCGCCCGCGCGCAGCCCTTGCAACAAACTGACGGTGGTGCCGGTGTCAGCAAAACCGGCCGCCTGCAACACCTCGCGCGCAGCGGTCTCATCAAGCGTTCCGGCCCACAGCGCATGCAGACCCTGTTCATCCGCGGCCGGCGCCTCGCCCTGGGGCGCGGCGAATACCGAATTGAAGTGTTCGTGCACACGCTGCAGGTGGCGCGTGAGCACGGCATGAAAACCCGGCCAGTCGCCGAACCCCATGCCGACCGCCACGCGCAACCGGTCGAGATCATCGGTCGGCAGCACCTGAGTTTGCTGGTCGTTCAGCATTTGCAAACGGTGTTCAGTATTGCGCAGGAATTCATACGCACCGGACAGGTCGCCCACCGCCTGCGGCGTCAGGTCGCCTTCGTCGGCAAGGTGTGCGAGCACCGGCAGAATGCGCCGCTCCTGAAAGCGCAGGTCGCGTCCGCCGCGGATCAGCTGGAATGCCTGACCGATGAACTCGATCTCGCGGATACCGCCCGGCCCGAGCTTGATATTGGACTCAATGCCTTTGCGCAGCAGCTCACGATGAATACTGGTCTTGAGCGAGCGGATTTCTTCCACCGCGGTGTAGTCGAGATATTTGCGAAACACAAACGGCCGCAAACGCCGCATGAGCTCCGCCCCGGCGGCCGGATCGCCGGCCACCACCCGTGCCTTGATGAACGCGTAACGTTCCCACATGCGCCCGTGTGTCTGGTAGTACTGCTCCATGGCGTCGAACGACAACGCCAGCGGTCCGCTCGCGCCATTCGGGCGCAGGCGCATGTCCACGCGGAACACGAAACCGTCGCCGGTCGCTTCGTTGAGGGCATTGATCAGGCGTTGACCGAGACGCACGAAAAACTCGTGGTTACTCAAACCGCGCTTGTCGGTCTCAGTCGCTCCCGGCGTCCTCGGCAACTGCTCCTTGCGTTGCTCTACCTCGTGCATCCCTGCACTCGTGCCTCCCGCGAGCCGCTCCTGCGCATCCTGCGCCCGCGGCATTGGTACATCCGTGTACGGCACACTGGTACGTCCCTGTACGTCGCCCTCATCGCTGTAGGCGAAGACGAGATCGATATCTGATGAGAAATTGAGTTCCTCCCCGCCGAGCTTGCCCATGCCGATCACCACGAACCGGGCAGGTGCGCCGGTGCCGGTTGCTTTTGGCGCGCCGTCGCGCGCGACGGCCCAATCGCCAAGTTTCGAGAGCGCCGTGTCAAGGCAGCTATCGGCGAGCGCCGAAAGTGTTTCCAGGGTTTCTTCGAGACTCGCCCAACCGGCGAGATCGCGCCAGGCGATGCGCACCATCTCGCGCTGGCGCAGTTTGCGCAGCACGCTCTTCAACGCGGTCTCGTCTGCGCAAACCGCGACGGCTCGGCGCACTCGTGTTGCCAGTTCGCCCGGTGCATAGGCGCGTTGCAGATCGCCGCTGTGAATCAATTCCGGCAACAGTTCTGGCCGCGACTGACAGGCCCGCACCACGAACTCGCTTAAGGCCAGCACTTTGGCCGCGCTGTATTGCCAGCCAGCGGTGGTCGTCTGCACAAGTTGCGGCGCGATCTCCGCCCAGTGCCCCCGTGCGATCCCGCGCAACGCCTCCGGCAGCGCCGTCACACCCTGCTCAAAGCTGGATTTCTGCGGGTCATTCATACCGGCGGACAGGAGTTTCGGTTACGGGATACCTCACTTCATAAATGAAGCCCGATCTTGTCTTTGTCGTTACAAAGTCCATAAAATCAGCTTCGCTCCGTTCGTATTACCATAATAGTAGGTATCCCTGTTCCTCTATAGTCAACGCAGGCCGCCTCCATGATCCCGATCATTCCCAAACCGCTCGACGACTACTGCGTCGCTCACACGACCCGGCCAGACCCGCTGCTCGACGAACTGGCCGCTTACACCCGCGCCCACTGCCAGTTTCCGCAGATGCTCACCGGCCCGGTGGAGGGAAGATTTCTGAAAATGCTGGTACAGGTTACTGACGCACGCCGGGTACTGGAGATCGGCACCTACACCGGCTATTCGGCGCTCAGCATGGCGGCGGGGTTGCCAGCGGACGGTACGATCATTACCTGCGACATCGACCCGGAAACAACCCGGATCGCACAATCGTTCTGGGCGCGCAGTCCGGATGGCGGCAAGATCGAATTAATACTGGGTCCGGCGCTGGAGACAATCCGTGCGTTACCGGCCGACATGCAGTTTGATTTCGTGTTTCTCGACGCTGACAAGGAAAACTACGTGAACTACTACGAGGCGGTGTTGCCACGCCTGAAACCCGGCGGCCTGCTCGCCGCCGACAACACCCTCTGGTCCGGCAAGGTGCTTGCGCCGAAAGAAAAATCCGACCACGCGATGGTCGCATTCAACACCCGCGTGACGCGCGACCCGCGCGTTGAACACGTGTTGCTGTCGGTGCGGGACGGCGTGATGCTGGTGCGCAAACGGTGAACCTGCGCGGCGGTCGTTACCGGGCGATGTTGCGACACGCAGGTCCTCCGATTAAATCGGAGATTCCTTAATTTATTCTGGCTGCTGAGGGCTTTCCGCCACCAACATCGACAGCACCTCCGCGCTGTTCTGCCCGCCGATCTGTAACATGGAATCAACCGGCAGCAGCGAATGCGGCAGGCGATGCGGGTGTGGGATATGCGGCCGGTGCGGCCGGTGATGATGCGGACAACCGGTTATTACAAAAGACACACCCAGCAGAGCAAGTACCGCCAGAATCGTTGCCTTGTTTTTCATAGAAGCTACTCCGTATCTCTGGTTGTTTGGGCGACATCCAAAACCTGCGACGCCGGTTCACAGAGGCTGCCCGGGCATTCTTCATTCAACCCAAAAGCCTTCGCCGCATTATCAGCTGCGTGTGATCGAACAGCGAATCGTCCCGAGTCGTGGATCGTCCTTCTGAGGCAAGCGGCGCTAGCCCGGCGGCTTCACCGCCTTGGCCTTCAACCGCTCCATGGCCAGCTGGATGCTGACGCCCATACGGTCGATCGCGGCCGCGAGCGCGCCGATCTCGTCGCGTCGTGCCACCTCGGTGATATTCATCACCGTTCGACCGTGACTCAGCTCCTCGGCGATCTTCGTCAGGTTGCGGATCGGACGCGACAGACCGTAGGCTGTGAGGTATGCGATCAGCGTCACGACCACCAAAGTTGCAACGAGAATCATCAATGCGCGGCTATTGGCCGCCTGGATCGGCGCGTAGGCCTCGCTGTAGTCCTGCTGGGTGACGAGCGCCCATCCATTCTGGGTGGTTTGAACGTAGGCGACGGCTTTGCGGCCGTCATGTTCGTAGACAAGCTGGGTTTTCCCGGTGGCCGAACGCCCGGCGAATGCCGGGTGTTTGCTGAAATCGGCGCCGCCGGTAGCGTAATCTTGCTGGTGGTGGGCGATGACTTTGCCCGTCTCATCCAACAGGAAGGCGAAGCCAGTCGCGCCGATGCGAAGTTTAGTGACGTGCTCGGAGAGGTCCACAAGATGCATGGCCAAGGTGAGCACACCGACGACCTGATTCGAGCCAGTGGCGGTATTGGCGTTATGAATCGGGACAGCAAGCATCAACGCCGGCTTTCCGGTCGCCTTGGCGATTGCCGCCTGCTGGCCCATAGGCTTGCCCCCCATGACGTCCTGGAAGTAGACACGGTCGGCGTAAGCAAGGGGATCTTCCCGTCGCTGCGCGTGACGTTCTTGCCGTCCGGTCCAATGGTATGGGCCACGTAACTCCACTTGTATTCATTGACTATGGCTTGAAGAATTGGCAGTTGGCGCCGCGGATCCATGGACGCCATGTCGGGAAGCGACGCGTTCTGAGCCAGCGCCCTGAGATTTGTGTTCACCCAGTTGTTGGCCTCGCCCACGAACCTGTCGGACACGCTGGACATACGCTGCTGGATGTTGTTCTCCGTGTCTTGCGTGATAATTCGGTAGTCGACGTACCAGATGGCGCCCAGTGGCGTGATCGCCACAACCAACATGGCGAGCAATATTTGCTGGAAGATGTTGAGGCTGAACAGGGAATCCTTGTTTTTGTTCATGGCTGCTTCGATCGCTCCATATATTGACTAGATTGATTTATCACAACAGTTAATGCCCTGCGTTCAGTTCTTGTGCGTCGCAACCCAGCAGCAAGTGGCTATTTATTCAGGGGCGAGGCGAGTATCACGGTACCGGCCGCAAAGACGCACGAAATTCGTTTCGTAAGTGCCGCGTCCCTCGGTAAACACCCGGCACCTCCCTGTGCCAAGTGCCGCAGGTTGCTGCGGCGCATTTTTTGTCCCGACCGCCCTGCGGTGGGGAGGGGTCCGTACATGGCCCTGCGTTTAAGTCCCTATCCAGCTATTGGGGGCCCTTCGCCGGTGCCGTGTTATCCCTGGCTCATCGGGCGACCTTATTGATATGCAATTGAGTGTAGCAGTCATTCCGCGCGCGCGCCGCAAGCCATACCTTGCCGCGTCCGTATTCCGAAAGCCCGGTTTCGCGCTCGTCAGCGCGCCTCCCTTATATAGTAGTATAGAAGACGTCGCGTTAACGACGCCGGATAGCGGCCAAAATGCCAAGCGCTTCACGCACCACCCTCCTCCGGGTGGGCACAATAATCAGCCGTTGTTGGCCAACCGTGTCGTAAAGTCTTTAACCTCGCGTTTTCGATTCGAACGGGAGCCTCACACAGCCGGCCTCAACTATTATTTATTGCCATTCGGCATCCCCAGGTCGCTGTAGTACTCGTAGTTTTTGCTATTGACGAGCGAGCGCCGGAACTCGATTGGCGCGTCGTTGTACGTCATTACAACCCGCCTTACCTCCAGGAGCGGCGCCCTTTTCGAGACACCCAGCAGTGCACTGCTGCGATGATCGGCCGAGATCGCGCGCAACCGCTCGGCCGATCGAACAACGGTGATGTCGAAAGCCGTCTGATATAGGTGATAGATCGTGCTGGGGCGGTTTCGGAACCGGCTTTCGGTAAGCCCGGGAAACAGCTTCTGGGGGATGACGATGTCGTCAAGAATGACAGGCTCCCCATCGATACGTAACAGATTCGCAATGAGGTATATGGGGCTGTCGCGCTCGATCCGCAGTTTTTCCGCCGCCTCGTCACCCGCGTGGCCTTTGCGAAAGGACAACAGTTCGACCTGGGGGACTTCCTTCGTGCCGTCCTTGCGAACGATGTGGAAGAAATAAAACATCAGGCGGTCGCGATCATGCGCCGCCACAAAGGTGCCGCGCCCCTGCTGGCGCACCAGAATCTTCTCCCGCACCAACTCGTCCACCGCCTTGCGCAGCGTGCCCATCGCCACGTTGAAGCGCCGCACGAGCAGTCGCTCCGGGGGCAAAGCTTCCCCCGGGCGCCATTCGCCCGCCACGAGACTCCGCGTAAGCAGCCGTTTCACCTCCTGGTAAAGCGGCCTGTGCGAGGGCGCGCCTTCCAGCAATGCGTCACCGGCTTCTGTCCGGTGCAGTACCTTGGCCGGATGCATCATAATGGTTTACGTTAGCAAGGCTCTACCACGGATACAACTCATATATATGACATAGTTGACTTCGGGGGCGGCCCCGATTTAGGCTTATAAGAATCGATTGCACGTTTGCACAGCGGCCCCAACCGTGGAGGAACGGGATGATTCATTTCATACTGCATGACGCGCGGGATAGCGTCGGCGTCGTGGTGGTTGAAGGTGTCAAGACCGGGATGGAATTAACCGGCTGGATCATGGACGAAGACCGCCAGGTCACCGTCACGGCCATCCAGGACATCCCCATCGGCCACAAGCTGGCGTTGCGGGACATGGCCGTCGGCGACGCCGTCTGCAAATATGGAGTCGATATCGGTCGCGTCGTAACCCCGATAAGGGCCGGAGCGCATGCCCACGTCCACAACATCAAGACCACGCGCTGGTAAGACATCGGCGCCCCAACTGAAACATTCACGGAGCCGACATGATCAGCCCAAGCACGACTTTCCGGGGTTACCGCCGCGAAAACCGCCGCGTGGGCGTGCGCAATCACGTCGTGATCCTGCCGGTGGACGACCTGTCCAACGCCGCCTGCGAGGCCGTCGCCCGCAACATAGCAGGAACCCTGGCGCTGCCGCATCCCTACGGCCGGCTGCAGTTTGGTGAGGATCTCGAGCTGCACTTCCGCACACTCATCGGCACCGGCAGCAACCCGAACGTGGCAGCCGTGATCGTGATTGGTATCGAGGACGGCTGGACAAGGCGCGTCGCGGACGGGATCGCCCGGACCGGAAAACCCGTAACCGGTTTCGGCATCGAGGGCCACGGCGATCACGACACCATCATGCGCGCCTCGAGGACCGCGAAAGAGTACGTCCAATGGGCCTCGGAACAGCGGCGCGAGGAATGCCCGCTCGAGGAGTTGTGGGTCTCCACCAAGTGCGGCGAGTCCGACACCACCTCCGGCTGTGGCGCCAACCCAACCGTCGGTAATGCCTTCGACAAGTTGTACGCGCTGGGCGCCACCCTGGTGTTCGGCGAGACCTCGGAGATCACGGGCGGCGAACAGGTCGTCGCAGCGCGTTGTCGGACTGCGCCGGTGCGCGAGCAGTTCATGGCGATGTTCGACCGCTATCAAGCAATGATCAATCGCCACAAGACGAATGACCTGTCCGAGTCGCAGCCGACCAAGGGCAATATCGCCGGAGGGCTCACCACGATTGAAGAAAAGGCGCTCGGCAACATCCAGAAGATCGGCAAGCAATGCCGCGTGGACGGGGTGCTGGACAAGGCCGAGGTTCCCGGCGGCCCGGGGCTGTGGTTCATGGACTCAAGCTCCGCGGCCGCCGAGATGGTGACGTTGTGCGCCGCGTCCGGTTTCGCCGTGCACCTCTTTCCCACCGGCCAGGGCAACATCATCGGCAATCCGATCCTGCCGGTAATCAAGCTTTGTGCCAATCCCCGGACGGTGCGCACGATGAGCGAGCACATCGACCTGGATACCTCTGGATTGCTGCAGCGTGTGATGACGCTCGATCAGGCGGGCGACCAGCTGCTCGACATCATGCTGCGTACCGCGAACGGCCGCCTTACCGCCGCGGAAGCGCTCGGCCATCGCGAGTTTGTCCTCACGCGCCTGTACGAAAGCGCCTGATGGCAGCGCGAGCAAAAGCAGCCGGGGATTCGAGCGCCATGAGCAGCGACCGCACCCTCGAGGTCTCCGTCTGGCGCGGTGACGTCGCGGGGCGTTTCGCGGCCTACCGTGTACCGCGACACGCGAACCAGACCGTACTGGACGTTGTCATCCACATCCAGCGTGAGCTGGATCCTACGCTTTCCTATCGCTTTGCCTGTCGCGTCGGGGTATGCGGTTCCTGCGCCATGACAGTGAACGGGATCGCGCGCTGGACCTGTCGCACGCACGTCAATAAGGTGGCGGCCGACGGCCGCCTCGAGCTTGCCCCGCTCGCACACCTGCCGGTGATCCGCGACCTCGTCACGGACCTGCGTCCGTTCTTCGACAAGTGGGCGCGCGCCGGCGGGCGGTTTCAGGGAAAAACTACCCGACACGACCCGCTCGCCGTGGTGCGCCCGGACGCGCCGGAGCGCCGCGTCGTCGACGCCGCCATCGAATGCATCGGTTGTGCCGTCTGTTACGCCTCGTGCGACCTGGTCGCGTGGCGCCCGGACTACCTCGGTCCGGCGGCGCTCAACCGTGCCTGGACGCTCGTGAATGACGCACGCGACGGTGCGCGCGCGGAGCGTCTCGCCGCCGTCGCCGGGGACGCCGGATGCCATGCCTGTCACACGCAAATGGGCTGTAGCAAGCGTTGCCCAAAACATCTCTCGCCGACCGTGAGCATCGCCGGACTCAAGCGGCTGACGGCGCGCGCCGCCTGGAGCGGTGCGCTATGACCGAGGCGCGCCGCCAGACCCTGCTCTGGCTTGCGCAACGCGCGAGCGCCGCGGTGCTGGCGGTGTGTGTGACGGCGCATCTCGCGACGATCTTCTACGTCGCGCGCGAGCATCTCGGCGCCGCCGAGATCCTCGACCGCACGCGCGGCAGTTGGATGTTGGCGATGTTCTACGCGGTGTTTGTGGTCGCGGCGGCCGTGCACGCCCCGCTCGGTGTGCGCGCAATCTGCGAGGAGTGGCTGGGCTGGCGCGGTCGGCCGCTCGATCGGGCGACGCTGGTGGCGGCGGCGCTGCTGCTCGCCCCGGGCCTTGGCGCCGTATGGGCGGTATTCGCATGAGCGCCGTCGTCTTTCGTCGCAACGGTTGGCGCGCCCGATCGCACCCGGCCTATTGGGCCTTCGTCACGCATCGTCTGTCGGGCCTCTTGCTGACGGCCTTCCTGCCGGTGCATTTTCTGGTGCTGGCGCAAGCGCTGAACGGCCCTGCGGCCTTGGACAGCGTTCTGCGCTGGACCGAGCAACCGCTGGTGCGGTTCGTCGAATGGACGGTCGTGGCGCTGCTGGCGATTCACCTGATTGGCGGCCTGCGCCTGCTGGCGATCGAGTGGTTGCCGCGGCACGGCTGGAGAAATTCGCGGCGCTCGCTTGCGGTTGGCGCGGTACTGCTCGTTGCGCTAGGCTTCGCGCTGGCGCTTTCTCCGGAGAGCACGTAACCGGTGCATTGAGATTTAAAGACCACAAACGGAGGAGACCCTAAAATGAAAAACACTGTGTCCCGCGTGCTCGCGGCCTGTGTCCTGTCGATCGGGGGAGCGGTCCTCGGTGGATGCGGCAAGACCGAACTCACCGAGCTGAAGGTGGCCCAGCAGTACGGCATCAGTTACCTGCCGATGATGGTGATGGAGGATCAAAAGCTGATCGAAAAGCACGCCCAGGCAGCGGGTGTCGACGGTCTGAAGGTCAGCTGGGCGCGCCTCAAGGGCGGCTCGGAGATGAATGATGCGATCCTCTCGGGGAGCCTGCATTTCGCCTCCGGGGGCGTCGCGCCTCTCATTACCCTCTGGGCGAAAACCAGGGGCAATGCGAACGTCAAGGCGGTCGCGGCCATGAACGCGATGCCCCTCTATCTCAACACGCGCAACCCGAAGGTCAAATCGCTCAAGGATTTCACCGACAAAGACCGGATTGCCTTGCCGGCGGTTAAGGTCTCGATCCAGGCCGTGACCCTGCAAATGGCAGCGGAACAGGCCTTCGGCGAAGGCAAGCACAACGCGCTCGATCGATTCACCGTCTCCATGTCCCACCCGGACGGCCAAGTCGCCCTGTTGTCCGGCAGAGGCGAGGTCACCGCGCATTTCTCCGCGCCCCCGTTCCAGTTTCAACAGTTGCGCAAACCGGGCATTCGCACGGTACTGAATTCGTACAAGGTGCTGGGTGGGGCGACGTCGTTCAACCTGGTCTGGACCACCTCGAAATTCCGCGACCAAAACCCGAAGATTTACCATGCCTTCCTCAATGCCTTTACGGAAGCCGTGGCGATGGTAAACGCCGACAAGAAATGGGCGGCCAAAACCTATCTGCGGGTCTCCAAAGACAAGGACAGCATGGGGAACATACTCGTCATGCTCAACAACCCCGATGTCGTATTCACGACGACGCCGCAGAACACGATGAAATACACGGGGTTCATGCACAAGGTCGGTGTGATCAAGGTAAAACCGGACTCCTGGAAGGACCTGTTCTTCCCCGAGGTGCACACGTTGCCCGGGAGCTGACCGCCGCGCGCGCCGGGAACCACGCCCAATGAGCGGAAAGACGATGGCGGAAACGGCGCAACCGCTGCTCGACGTACGCGGCGTCACATTGCAGTACAAGACCAAGGAGCACCTGGTCACCGCAACCTATCGCGTCGATTTCCAGGTGTTCCACTCCGACCGTTATGTCGTGCTCGGGCCCTCCGGCTGCGGGAAGTCGACGCTGCTCAAGGCCGTGGCGGGTTACCTTGAACCCACCGAGGGCGAGATCCGGCTCAAGGGTGAGGCGATCCGCCGGCCCGGACCCGACCGGATGATGGTCTTTCAGGAGTTCGATCAGCTGCTGCCGTGGAAGACCGTCAAGGAGAATATCCTGTTCCCGCTGCTTTGCACCGGCAGGTTCCCGCGCAAGGCGGCGGAAGAAAAAGCGATGCAATACATGGAGAAAGTCAACCTGACGAAATTCGCCGACCACTTCCCGCATACGCTTTCCGGAGGCATGAAGCAGCGGGTTGCGATCGCGCGCGGCATGGCCATGGAGCCCGACATACTCTTGATGGACGAACCGTTTGCCGCGCTGGACATGCTCACGCGGCGCAAGATGCAGGACGAGCTGTTGCAGCTGTGGGACGACACCCGATTTACCGTGCTGTTCGTCACCCATTCCATCATCGAGGCGATCAGGATCGGCAGCCGCATCCTGCTGCTGTCGCCCCACCCAGGCCAGGTGAAGGCGGAGCTGGACAGCATACCGCGCGACGACGCCGACCCGCAGATCTCCAAGCGGCTGGAGTTGAGGATTCACGAGCTGCTCTTTGCCGATGACGTCGAAAAAGAGGGCATCGGGCATGCTAGATAAGGATGCCGCGCGGGCCGGGCGCCCGGAAATCCACAAGGCCATGATCGACTCGAGCGCCGTGGGCGTCGTCGAGAAACCGCTCTCCACCCTCGAGAGACTCTACGGCGTCGCGGCGTTGCGCAAGACGGCGATCCTGATCGTCCTCGCGCTGCTGTGGGAAGTCACCGGGCGTCTGCTCGACAACGAATTGCTGTTTCCGACTTTCGCCGTGACGGTGCGGGCGTTCGTCGACGGCGTGGCCAACGGTGAGTTGCCGGCCAGGGTCTGGGTATCGATCCAGGTGCTGCTGACGGGCTACGCCCTGGGCGTCCTGGTCGCCGCGCTCCTCACCGTCGCTGCGATCAGTTCGCGCGTCGGTACCGATCTGCTCGAGACGCTCACCTCCATGTTCAACCCGCTGCCCGCGATCGCGCTGCTCCCCATCGCCCTGATCTGGTTCGGCCTCGGCACCGGCAGCCTGATCTTCGTGTTGGTGCACTCCGTGCTGTGGGCGGTGGCGCTCAACACGCACAGCGGTTTCCTGTCCGTGTCCGCCACGCTGCGCATGGTGGGCCGCAATTACGGGCTCACCGGGCTGCCGTACGTGACCAAGATATTGATCCCCGCGGCCTTCCCCAGCATTCTCACGGGCCTGAAGATCGGCTGGGCCTTCGCCTGGCGCACCTTGATTGCCTCGGAGCTGGTATTCGGCGTGGCCTCCGGCACGGGGGGTTTGGGCTGGTTCATCTATGAAAACAAGAACATGTTGGAGATCCCCGCCGTGTTCGCGGGTTTGTTGACCGTCATCCTGATCGGTCTCGCCGTGGAAAACCTCATCTTTCGGGTGATCGAAATCAAGACCGTGCGCAAGTGGGGCATGCAACACTGAGGGGCGACATGCGTATCGATCCGGCACAAGTCGAGGAGGCCGCCAAGCAGCTCTATATCCGCGCGCTCAAGCAGTTGCCACCGGACGTCAAGCACGGCTTCGAGCGGCTCGTGGCCCACGAGACCTCCGCGACCGCCAAGGCGATCCTGGATACGATGATCACGAATATCGCCGTCGCCGAGCGCGATGACAACCTCCTTTGCCAAGACACCGGCATACCGATCTATAACGTAGGTATTGGGCGCGGCGTCGAGGCGAACGGCGCGGCGCTCACGCGCGCCATCCGCCGTGGCTGCGAACGGGCGACGCGCGAACATCCGTTACGCTCTTCGGTCGTTCATCCCCTGACGCGCCGCAACGAGTTCACGTCCTGCGGCATCGAGGTGCCCGTCATTCACATCGAGTTCAGTGATCGGCCAAACGTCCTGGAGATCGAGATGATCCCCAAGGGCAGCGGCTCGGAGAACAACTCCTGGCTACGCATGGCGACCCCGGCGGAGGGCATCGGCGCGATCAGGACCTTCGTCGTCGACTGCGTGCTCGAGGCCGGCGGCAAGACCTGCCCGCCGACGATCGTCGGGGTGGGCATCGGCGGGACGGCCGACCTGTGCGTGCGGCTCGCCAAGCGCGCCGCGACGCGCGCGCTTGGCAGTTGTTGCACCGATCCCGCCGGCGCGCGGCTCGAGCAGGAGTTGTCGCGCGCGGTCAATCAGTTGGGCATCGGCCCGCAGGGCCTCGGCGGCGATGCGACCGCCTTTGCCGTCCACGTCGAGCTTGCGGCCACGCACATCACGATGAACCCCGTCGCCGTCAACATGCAATGCCATTCCGCGCGGCGCGCACGCGCGACCTTCACGCCGGCGGGCGTGAGTTACGGGTACTGAGGCGCCATGGCTCACTACGAGCTTGCCACGCCGCTTGGCGAAGACGCCGTGCGCCGCCTGCGTGTCGACGATACCGTCACGCTGCACGGTGCTCTGTTCGGTCTGCGCGACGCGACACTGATTCACTTGTTTGACCGCGGTCGCACGACGCGCTTCGATCTGCGCGGCCAGACCGTGATCCACACGGCGCCGAACGTGCGCCAGGTCGCGCCGGACCATAAGTTCCCGACCGGATACGCGCCCGTGTGCATCGGCACCACCACCTCGGCGCGCATGGAGCGCTTCACGCGGCCGCTGATGCAGCAATACGGGGTCCGGCTTGTGATCGGCAAGGGCGGATTGCTCGCCGAGTCGCTCAAGGCGTTTACCGAGCTCGGCGGGGCCTACCTCGCGGTCGTGGGCGGCGCGGCGGCGCTCGAGACCACCTGGATCGAGGCGATCGAAGACGTGGATCTTGATGACCTCAACCCCGAATCGCTGTGGAAATTCCGGGTCCGCGATTTCGGTCCGCTGCGGGTCGCCATGGACAGTCACGGCGGCAATCTCTACGCCGACGTCGCCCAACGGGCGCACGCTCGGCGCGCCGCCGTGGTCGCCGCGCTTAACGCCAAACCCGACGCCTAGCGGATCTCCTGACAGAAACCAAGGCCCTGATCTCTTTAAAGACACCGATGCCCAACAGCCTGCGCCGCATTCAAACCGATATCTTGATCCTGGGGGCCGGCGGGGCCGGGCTGTTCGCGGCCATCCATGCCCACCAGGCAGTGCCGGCGCTGCGCATCACCATCGCGGTCAAGGGCCTGCTCGGCAAGTGCGGCTGCACGCGCATGGTGCAGGGCGGCTTCAACGCCGCGCTGGCGGCGGGGGACTCGATCGAGCGCCACTTCATGGACACGATCGAAGGCGGGCAATGGCTTCCGGACCAGGAGCTTGCCTGGACCCTGGTCACTACCGCGATCGAACGCGTGCACGAACTCGAGAACGAGATCGGCTGTTTCTTCGACCGCAACCCGGATGGGACGCTGCATCAGAAGCCCTTCGCCGGCCAGAGTTTCGATCGCACGGTCCACAAGGGCGATCTGACGGGCATCGAGATCGTCAATCGTCTCGCGGAGCAGGTCTGGGCCAGGGACATCGAGCGGCTCGAGGAGCACCGCGCGGTTGAACTGATCCGCTCGGACGACGGCGCGCGCTTGAGCGGCGTGCTCATGATTGACATTCGCAGCGGCGAGCTCCTGTTCGTCCAGGCGAAGGCCGTGTTGCTCGCGACCGGCGGCGGGCCGACCATGTACCGGTTTCACACGCCGTCCAGCGACAAGAGTTGCGACGGACTGGCGATGGCCCTGCGTGCCGGGCTCGCGCTGCGCGACATGGAGATGGTGCAGTTTCACCCGACCGGATTGCTCGTCGGGCCGCACACGCGCATGACGGGCACCGTGCTCGAGGAGGGGCTGCGCGGCGCCGGCGGCTATTTGCTCAACGGCGACGGCGAACGCTTCATGCTCCATTACGACGCGCGCGGCGAGCGCGCCACGCGCGACGTCGTCGCGCGCGCGATCTTCCGCGAGATGTCCGCCGGTCGCACCAGTCCGCACGGTGGGGTATACCTCGAGATGAAGCACCTGGGTCCCGACCATGTGCGCCGCGCGTTCCGGGGCATGGTCGAGCGCTGCGCCGATTGCGGCTTCGATCTTGCCGCCGCTCGCGTTGAGGTCATTCCGACCGCCCATTACCTGATGGGTGGCGTAATCTTCCGCGTGGATGGCGCGACCGGGTTGCCGGGCCTGTTCGCGGCCGGTGAGGACACGGGTGGGGTGCACGGCGCCAATCGTCTCGGCGGCAACGGCGTGGCCAACTCCACCGTCTTTGGCGGAATCGCCGGCGATCGCATGGCGCGGTGGGTGCAACGCGAAGGAGGCTGGGTGGAACCGGACGGCGCTGAGATCGAACGCGCGCAGGACCGTTGCCTGCGCCCACTGCGTACCGCACCGGGAAGACTCGAGCCCATCCGAAGCGCGCTCTACGAGACCATGTGGCGAGACGTCGGGATCATCCGCAGCGGTTCCCGCCTCGCCGAGGCGCTGCACCAACTCGATGAGCTCGACGAGGCGCTGGGTCACACCGGCATTCCAGCCGGAGATCTCGCCTTTAATCTCAGCTGGCACGACTGGCTCAACCTGGACAACCTGATCGCCGTCAGCCGTGTCATCGCGACGGCCGCACTGGCGCGGGAAAATTCGTGTGGCTCGCATTTTCGCGAGGACTTTCCGCTGACCGGAGCCTTGCAGGCTTCCACTTACACGGTGGTGCGGCGCGGCGCGCGCGATCTGCAGGTGGCACGGCAGCCGGTGGTTTTTAGCCGGGTGAGACCGGGTGAGACTCTGACTGCGGGATTAAGCGGAGCATGAATTCTCCCAACCGGGCGCAATGACAAAGATTGTGATTTCCGAGTTCATGGACACCCAGGCCGTGGATTGGCTCAGTGCGCGTTTCGCCACGGTCTACGAACCGTCGCTGGCCGAGCGCCCGCGGGCGCTGCATGCCGAGATCGCCGATGCAGCCGCCCTGATCGTGCGCAATCGGACACGGGTTGACGACCGGCTGCTGGCGGCGGCGGCGCGGCTCCGGGTCGTGGGACGCCTTGGCGTCGGACTCGACAACATCGATGTACGGACGTGTCGTGCACACGCGATTGAGGTCATCCCGGCAACCGGGGCCAACGCCCGATCGGTGGCGGAATACGTGCTGGCCACCGCCATGATATTGCTGCGCGGCGCCTACTTTTCGAGCGTGGCGGTCGCGCAAGGACAGTGGCCGCGCGCGCCGCTGTGCGAGGGGCGGGAGATCGCCGGCAAGACGCTCGGCCTGGTGGGCTTCGGCAACACCGGGCAAGCGGCCGCGCAGCTGGCCAGGGCGCTCGACGTGCACGTCCTCGCCACGGACCCGATGCTGCCGCTCGAGTCACCTCTCTGGGTACAGGCCGGCACGCACGCACGAAGCCTGAATGACCTGCTCGCGCAGAGCGACGTGGTCTCCCTGCACCTGCCCCTCACCGACGAGACGCGCGGCCTCATCGGTGCCGAGCAGCTCGCCCGCATGAAGCCGGACGCGATACTTATCAACACCGCCCGTGGCGACCTCATCGACGAGACCGCCCTCGCCGGAGCGCTGCGATCCGGCCTGTTGGGCGGTGCGGCGCTCGACGTGTTCGGCCGGGAGCCGCTGCCGGCGGGATCACCCCTGGCCGACGCCCCGCGCCTGATCCTGACGCCGCACATCGCCGGCGTCACGCGCGAGTCGAACGAGCGCGTGAGCTCGATAGTCGCCCGCAGGGTGGCCGAGATACTCGAACGCTCTAAACCCTGAGGCCCGAAGCATGCCGAAGATTTCCACCGACGAACTGACCGCGCTGGCGCGGGCGGCCCTGGAACAAGCCGGCGCCGGCGCGGCGGCGGCGGCCTCCGCCGCGCGCGCCCTGGTCGCCGCGGAGGCGCAGGGGCTCGCCTCGCACGGGCTGTCGCGCGTACCACAGTATTGCGCGCACCTGCGCCACGGCCGGGTCGCGGGCGCCGCCGTCCCGCGCGTCGTGCGCGCCAAGGCCGCCGCCTGCCTGATCGACGCGGGTGAGGGTCTCGCCTTTCCGGCCTGCGAGCTGGCGATCCGCGAAGCGATCGAACGGGCGGGCGCCGCCGGTGCGGCGTTTGCCGGCGTCACCAACAGCCACCACTTCGGGGCGGCGGCCTACCACCTTGAGGCGGTGGCGAACGCGCATCTGGTGGGGCTCGCCTTCGGCAACTCGCCGGCCGCGATGCCGGCCTGGGGCGGCAAGCGCGCACTGTTCGGCACCAACCCCATCGCCGCCGTGTTCCCGCGACGAAACGACCCGGCGATTGTCGTGGATCTGTCGCTCTCGGAGGTAGCGCGCGGCAAACTGATGCTCTACGCCAGGGACGGCAAGCCGATTCCGCCCAACTGGGCGCTGGATGCGCAAGGTAATCCGACGACGGATCCGCAAAAAGGCCTGGACGGCATGATGTTGCCTGCCGGCGGCGTGAAGGGGGCCATGCTCGCCTTGATCGTGGAGTTGCTCTGTTGCGCGCTCACAGGTGCCCACTTTGGCTTCGAGGCGGATTCGTTCTTTACCGATGACGGCAACCGGCCGCGCATCGGGCAGGCCTTCCTGGTCATCGATCCCGAGGCACTGGCCGGGCGCGCTGCCTATTTCGGGCGCCTCGAAACGCTGGTGGCGGCGATCCTGACCGATCCCGACGTAAGACTTCCCGGGCAACGCCGGCAAGCTCTGGCCCGGCGCGCCGAGACGGAAGGCATAGACATGCCGGCGGCGCTGCACGAACAACTCGTCGCACTGGCACATGGCTAGCGGCGCCATACCTGGTGTGGTCATCCGCGGAATCGTCCTGTGACAAAATTATGTTGGGCGCAACGGCGCTTTGCATGCTGACAATCGGGTGCAGGGAGCCGTTGCATACGTTGTGCTAGAATTCCCTACAGTAGTGAACCGAGGCGTCCATCCATGATCTACACCATCAAGGCCATCGTTTTTCGCGGCGCGGAGTCCGGTTACGTCGCCGAGTGCGCGGAACTACCCGTGGTGACGCAGGGCGCGACGCTTGACGAGGTGACGCAGAATCTGCGTGACGCGATCGCGTTGCACCTTGAGGGGGAGAGTCTCGCGGAGCTCGGTTTTACGGCCAGCCCACCGATCCTCGTCAGCTACGAGATGGAACCGCTGCGTGCCCAAGCTTAGACGGCTAAGCGGACGCGAAATTATTGTCATTCTCCAAAAGTTCGGTTTTACCGTCGCCTCGCAGAAAGGCAGTCATGTAAAACTCGTTCGAGCCCTGCCCGGCTGAGAACGGCAGATGCTCACCGTTCCCAACCATCCTGAACTCGATACCGGTACCTGCCGGGCTATCCTCCGGCAGGCGAGCCGGTATATCCTTGTTACGGATTTGCATCCGTATTTCTACAGCGATTGAGGCCCACCTGCTTGACTCGCCAATGCGCCGCTACGCGCGTCCTGCGCTCACGCGGCATACACTCCCTCCCTGGAGATAAAAAAGGCCCCGTTTCCGGGGCCTTTTTTTATTACTACAGTGAAGCGGTCGGCTTACATCATGCCATCCATGCCACCCATGCCACCCATGCCGCCGCCACCGGACGGGGCTTCGTCCTTCGGCAGTTCGGCGACCATGGCCTCGGTGGTGATCATGAGGCCGGAGACTGAGGCGGCGTTCTGCAACGCGATGCGCGTCACCTTGGTCGGGTCGAGGATGCCCATCTTCAGCATGTCGCCGTACTCACCGGTTGCGGCGTTGTAGCCGTAGTTGGTTTCCTTGCTGTCCGCGACCTTGTGGTACACCACCGAGCCTTCGACACCGGCGTTCTGTACGATCTGGCGCAGCGGCTCTTCCATCGCGCGCAGCGCGATCAGAATGCCGACGTCCTGGTCGTGGTTGTCGCCCTTGAGCTTACCGGCCTTGATGGCGTTGATGGCGCGCACCAGCGCCACACCGCCGCCCGCGACTACGCCCTCTTCGACCGCGGCGCGGGTAGCGTGCAACGCGTCTTCCACGCGCGCCTTCTTTTCCTTCATTTCCATTTCGGTGGCGGCGCCG
>CAYJBG010000024.1:0-18441 GCA_964368085.1 uncultured Acidiferrobacterales bacterium
TGCGTGTGTTGTATTTAAAGCTGACTCCCCGGAACTCGACCAGGTTGTCGTTGTTTTTCTTCTTTGGCAACGCGCTCTGTGACACTCGCTACGTTCCTTATATACAGTCAACATCGTGGCTGACCTCAGGTGAGTCCATTCTAGTCGAGCCGCTCAGGGTTTGTCAGCACAGCTGCCGCCCGGCCGGCCGGATTGCAAATTGCCTCCCGCACGTATACATTTTGTCCACAATCTGGCTGTGGCCGGACCTCGTCTCCCTCCATTCCCGACAAGGAGTCAATGATGCGTTCTAAGTACGCCCGTTCCGCCGCAACACTTTTGATTTCGGCCGTACTGGCCGTGCTCCCGGGCGCTGCCGTCGCGGGTGGCGCCTTCTTTATCAAGGGCGGCGCCATGCGCCTGCAGGACGACGGACAGGCGATCGATGCCACGATGCGTGACCTGGATGAAACCAGTTACAAAACCATAGGTATCGGCTGGGAGGCGCGCAAACAGCACGGCCTGGCCTTCAGCATCGATTATCTCAATTACCGCAACGAATTCACGCCGCCCACGTCGCCCTCGCGCGGCGAAGCCAAGACCCAGGCCCTTCAGTTTGGCGCCAAGAAATACTTCATTGATAGTGGCATCTTCCATCCCTACCTCGGAGCCGGCATCGGCGTTGCGCGCACGAACATCAGCTACCCGAGCGGCGGGCTATCGATCACAGAAGAAGATGTCGGCGTCGTCCTGCACGCCGCCCTCGGCATGGAACTGCGTTTCGATAATTTGAGTTTCATATTGGAAGCCAAACATATTTATTTCGACATCGAAAGCTACGGCAGTCAGTACGATCCGACCGCCACCGGTGTGCTGTTCGGCGCGGGTTTTAACTGGTAAGCCCGGTGGTTGGCTGCCCGGTATGCCCGCCGCCGGATCGCTGCCTGCCATTCGTCGGACCGGCTGACCGCGCCGTGGATCCACGCCGCAACGGGGCTACAATTTCGCTCCGTACCGGATAAGTACAGAACTTGCGAAACCATCTCCCCCGACAACCAAACCATTCTTTAAGCGAAGGAGCCTGTATGCAATCTTCCCGCCGTTGGTATTGTCTTCGTTTCCTCGTTACAGGACTGTTTGCCGTGCTGCCGGTCGTGGCGCAGGCCGGCGGCGCCTTCCTGATGAAGGGCGGCGCAATGCGTCTATCGGACAACACCCAGGTACTCGACTTGGCGCTACGCAATCTGGATGACACCAGCAACGGCACCTTGGCCCTTAACCTGGAAGGCCGCAAACGCAACGGCGTGGCGTTCGGCGTCGAATACCTTACTTACCGCCACGACTTCACCCCGCCCACCGCCGAGGCCGGCGAGGCCAAAACCCAGAGCTTGCAATTTCTCGCCAAAAAGTACTTCATCGATGCCGGCCCGGTGCATCCTTACGTCGGCGCCGGTGTCGGTGTTGGGCGCACGAATGTGACCCATACAACCGCCGGAATTCCGTTTTCGGACGAGGAATTCACTCTCGCCATTCAGGCGCTGCTGGGTCTTGAATTGCGCTTCGATAACCTGAGCTTCCTGGCGGAAGTAAAACACCTGTATCACGACATCGAAAGCGGCGGTAACGAATACGATCCGACGGCCACGGGTTTGTTCGTCGGCATCGGATTTAACTGGTAACACGACCCGGCCGGAAATCCTTCTCCAGGCGCAGATCGGCCGGCGTATCCACGTCGAGAAGAATTCCGGGGTCATCCACATCGAGGCGCGTCAGCAACGACGCGTGGCGCGCGAGAATCTCACGTGCGCCGGTATCGCCGCTCGCAGACAGCAATTCAGCGCCAAATCCGGCCGCGAAGCCGACCGGGTGACCGCGCCGGCCGGCATGGAACGGTGCAACCAACTCCGACCCGGCAACGAGATGGGCAACCACGGATGCGAGCGTGGAATCCTCGATTGAAGGCATGTCGGCCAGCGCGATCAGCCAGGCATCGGCCGCCCCAGCGGCCGCGACACCGGCCGCCAGGCTGTGTCCCATGCCGCACTGCGCTTGCGCGCACTCGACGATGCGCAAACCCTGCGCGCCGAGCACGGCGGCCAATTCGACATCGCCCGGACGCACCACGGCGATGGCCTCGGGCACGGCGGCGATCAACCGACGCGCCGCGGCCACGGCAAGCGGCGTGCCGTCGCTCAAAGGCGCCAGCAGTTTGTTGGCACCGAAACGGCGACTGCTTCCCGCCGCTAACAGGATGCCTGTGACACGCCGCATGTTTTGGTCTCCTGGCTGACGACGGACGACGCGCCCTCGTGAGACGATTGATCCTCCGCGCGCAACGCAATCCCGTTCCGCACCGCGGTCAGTTCGGCAAGAATTACCACGGCGATCTCGGCCGGAGTGCGGCTGTCGATCGGCAGCCCGACCGGACCGCGCACGCAGGCGATCGCCGGCGGCGGCAGATCGAGGCTCGCCAGGGGCGCAGGCGGCGTTTGGCTTTGTGGGTGTGTGCGCCGAGCGCACCGACATAGAACACCGGCGATACAATTGTCACAATTTCAACGCAGCCACCCGACACCGAGCCGACGAAGCGCGCATCGTCGGCGCGCACCGCCAGCAAAGCGCCCAGTGGGCGCGGCGGCGAGCCCCGGGTGTGTGCCACCGTGCGATCGGCGCTTTGCATGTTTTCAGCAACTCAAGGCAACGTACTTGGACAGCAATGCTGAGATGCCTAAGTCATAACCGGATTGGCAGTTTACGCACCGGCTTGCCGGTGGCGGCGAATACGGCGTTCACCACGGCCGGTGCGATTGGCGGCGTGCCCGGTTCACCCACACCACCGGGATTTTCGCTGCTCTTCACGATATGCACCTCAATATCCGGCATCTCGTCGAAACGCAGCAGAGGGTAGTCATTGAAATTGCCCTGTTCGACGCGCCCGTTCTTGATGGTGATCTCGCCTTTGAGCGCCGCCGTCAAGCCATAGACAATGCCGGATTCCATCTGCGCCACGACCGTGTCCGGGTTCACCACCATGCCGCAGTCAATAGCGCACACCACGCGCTGCACGCGCACCTGGCCGCCCTGCACCGACACTTCCGCGACCTGCGCGCAGTAGCTGCCAAAAGCCTCGGCCACGGCGATGCCGCGCGTGCGTCCGGCTGGAAGCGGCATACCCCACCCGGCCTTCTTTGCGGCCAGATCCAGCACACCGAGATGACGCGGATGTTTGGCAAGCAGTACGCGTCGGTATGCATACGGATCCTTACCGGTGGCGGCTGCCAGCTCGTCCAGAAAACATTCTGTGATGTAGGCATTCTGCGAGCTACCCACCGAGCGCCAGAAACCAACCGGCACCACACCGTTTTCCATCGCCCACGTCACCTGCAGATTGGGGATCGCATAAGGCAAATTGGCGGCGCCTTCGACCGAGGTATTGTCGATGCCGTTCTTTATGGAATTCGGAAACACGCGGCTGAAAATAGACCCGCCGGCAATCTCGTGCCACCAGGCGACCGGCATGCCTTCTTTATCGAGTGCGGCGCTGAGGCGATTGAGCGTCGCCGGACGGTAGTAGTCGTGGTGCATGTCGTCTTCGCGCGTCCAGATCAGCTTCACCGGCGCGCCCGTGGCCATGGCCAACTGCACGGCCTCGGCCACGAAATCCTGTTCGCTCCGACGACCGAAGCCACCACCGAGGAAAGTGGTGTTGACCTTCACCTTCCCGGGTGGCAGGCCGGTGATCTGGGATGCCACGAGCTGCGCGCCGGTCTGGTTCTGGGTTGGCACCCATAGTTCACAACCGTCTTTCTTCACCACCGCCGTGCAATTCATCGGTTCCATACAGGCATGCGCGAGATACGGCGTTTCGTACACCGCCTCGATGCGTTTGCCCGCGGCCTTGAGCGCCTTGTCTGCATCACCGTCATTACGCGCGCTGACACTTTTTTTCTTGAGCGCCCGCTCCAGCTGCGCGCGTATTGCGGCGCTGCTCAGTTTGGAATTTGCGCCCTCGTCCCATTCCACCACCAGCGCATCGCGCGCCAGTTTCGCCGCCCAGAAACTGTCGGCCACGACCGCGATACCGGAGTGGATGGATAGCACCTGGCGCACCCCCGGTATGCTCTTGGCACTGGTGGCATCGAATTTTTTCTGCTTGCCGCCGAACACCGGGCAACGCGCCACCACGGCAGTCAGCAGGCCGGGCAGTTTCACATCCATGCCGAATACGGCGCTGCCGTTGACCTTGAGCGGCGTATCCAGACGCGGTGTGGTTTTGCCGATGAGCTTGAATTCGCCCGGCTCCTTCAGGATCACCTCGGTCGGCACTGGCAAGGTCGCGGCCCGGGCGGCGAGTTCACCGAAACTTGCCTTGCGCTTGCTTGTCTTGTGCAGGACGAAACCGTTCTCGGCGCGACATTGGTCCTCTTTCACCTTCCATGTCTGGGCCGCTGCACGAATCAACAGTTCGCGCCCGGCCGCGCCGGCCTGACGCAACGGCACCCAGAAGGCGCGCACCGTGGTGCTGCCGCCCGTGAGTTGCATGCCGATGATCGGATTGGCATAGGCCTTTTCGGCCGGTGCCATTTCCACCTTGATACGCGTCCAGTCGCATTCGAGCTCTTCGGCAAGCATCATGGGGATGGCGGTGAACACGCCCTGCCCCATCTCCGAGCTGGCCACCCGCAGCGTGACCGTGTCATCCGCATCTATGCGTATCCAGGCATTCGGCACGAATTCATTCGCTGCCGCTCCGGCTTCACCCGCGCGCAGCGCGAGTGGCAGATGAAAACCAATCAGCAAACCGCCGCCCGCAACCGCACCGGCCTTGAGAAAACCGCGGCGCCGCGTGTTAATGACTTCGGGTGTCGTAAGTTCATTCATGCCACGCCCCCTCTGGCCTTTACGTCCACGGCCTGCTTGATCGCGCGGCGGATGCGTGAGTAAGTGCCGCAGCGGCACAACACGCCGGACATGGCCTGATCGATGTCGGCATCGGTTGGTTTCGGATTCTTGGCGAGCAACGCCGCGGCGGTCATGATCTGGCCGGACTGGCAATAACCGCACTGCGGCACATCCAGCGCAATCCAGGCGCGTTGCACCGGATGACTGCTGTCTTTCGACAGACCTTCGATCGTGGTAATCGATTTATTGACGACCGCCGACAGCGGCGTGACGCAGGAACGCACTGGTGCACCGTCCGCGTGTACGGTGCACGCACCGCACATTGCGATGCCGCAGCCGTACTTGGTGCCGGTCAAGCCGAGCGTGTCGCGCAGCACCCAGAGCAAAGGCGTGGATGGATCCACTTCCAGATCGCGCGCCTCGCCATTTACAGAGAGAGTGATCATACTTGTCTCCTTGTGACGTTTTTATTTCGGAATCCCGACCGACGCCTGCACTGCTTTTCATCATACCCCGCTACGGCAACGGTTCAAGCGGGCCCGGATAACCGGTCAGGCGAGCAGGCTCTCGCGCAGTGCCGGCTCCGCAAGCCGTTCCAGAAACCAGGCGAGCGCCTTGCCACGCTGTGCGGTGCGCCAGGCGATAAACAGCGGCGTGCCGATACGCGTCTCGACCACCTGCCGGATCACGAGCCGGCCGGCCTGCACATCGGCGCGTGTCAGGTGCAGCGGCAAATAACCCACGCCGAGTCCGGCGCACTGAAAGCGGATCTTGCTGCGCATGTCCGGCACCGTGAGCACGTCCTGGCCACTCAACAGCCCCGTGGTACGCGGCGGCAGATTGCGCGAGCTGTCGGCGGCGGCGATCGAGCGATGCTGCACGATCGCCTCCGGTGGCAGCGGCTGCGGCGCGCGCGCCAGGAGATGCGCGGGCGCCAGCATGAACGCCCATTGCACCAACCCGAGCGGGTGCGTACTGTAACCACCACCCACCGGACCGTCGCTGGGTGCACCGATAACGAGATCGGCACGCCCGCTGATCAGCGCATCCCACGCGCCGCCGTAGACCTCCGTCAACAACTTGAGGCGTGTGCCACAGGATGAGCGATAGAATTCATCCAGCAGCGGGAAGAGTCGCTCCATGGGCACGAGGTCGTCGACCGCTATGCGCAGTTCCACTTCATAACCGCTGGCGACACGCCGGACGCGTGCTTCGAGCTCGCCGGCCGCAGCCAGCAGCCGCCGGCCTTCGCGCACCAGTTCGTTTCCGGCCTCGGTGAGTTGCGCGCGGTGGCCACTGCGATCAAAGATCGAAACGCCGAGGTCTTCCTCGAGTTTTTGTACCGCATAGGTAATGGCCGAAGGCACACGGTGCAACGTTTCGGCGGCCGCGGCAAAGCTGCCGTGGCGCTCGATCGCGTCCAGAACCACAATCGAATCAAGAGATAAGCGCATTCGTTCAGATATTTTGAATGACTTGGGCAGGATTTTTCGCTATTCCTTAGCAGAACACAAGGATACTGTCTGCCGGTCAGTAACCGGGGGCACCCATGATTCAGGTACGCAAGAGTGAAGACCGCGGCCATGCCAACCACGGCTGGCTGGACAGCCATCACACCTTTTCCTTCGCCGATTACCACGACCCGGCGCATGTGCAGTTCTCGGTGCTGCGCGTCATCAACGAAGACCGGGTGGCGCCGGGCGCCGGCTTTCCGACCCACGGTCATCGCGACATGGAGATCGTCAGCTACGTGCTGGAAGGCGCGCTTGAACACAAGGACAGCCTCGGCACCGGTTCGGTAATCCGCCCCGGCGACGTGCAGCGCATGAGCGCCGGCACCGGTGTGCGCCACAGCGAATTCAACGCCTCGAAATCAGAGCGCGTGCACTTCCTGCAGATCTGGATTCTGCCGGAGGCCAACAGCATTGCGCCCGGCTACGAGCAGAAGCATTTTGCGCCGGCCGAGCTCACCGACAAGCTGCGACTGATCGCGTCGCCCGATGGCCGCGAAGGCTCCGTGACCATCCATCAGGATGCGTTTCTGTATGCCACAAAACTCGATGGCGCCATGAACGTCTCGCACGCGCTCGCTACTGACCGACGCGCCTACGTGCACGTGGCGCACGGCAACGTCCTGCTCAACGGTATGCCGCTCACTGCCGGCGACGGTGCGCGCATCGAGCAGGAACCATCGCTGCGGCTTTCGAACGGACAGACGGCGGAAGTACTGGTTTTCGATCTGCCCTGAATTTCACTCGGAAACATCGACCATTCCAACAAGGAGTCACTCCATGAAGCTTTACTTTGTCCCCGGCGCCTGTTCGATGGCCCCGCACATCGCCCTGCGCGAAGCCGGCCTGTCGTTCGACATGGACAAGATGGACCCGACCACGCGCCGCACCGGACTAGGTGAGAATTATCTGCAAGTGAACCCCAAGGGCTCGGTCCCGGCGTTGCGGCTCGATAACGGCGAAGTGCTGACCGAAGTCGCCGTCATTCTCCAGTACATCGCCGATCAGAAACCCGGTTCCGGTCTGGCGCCGGCGGCCGGTAGCCTGGCACGTTACCGTCTGGCCGAGTGGCTGAATTTCACCGCCACTGAAATCCACAAGCAGTTCAGTCCGTTTTTCAATCCCAAGTTGCCGCCGGAGTGGAAAGCCAACCAGATCGAGCTGCTGAGCCGTCGTTTCGATATCCTGGCCGATCGCCTCAAGATCCATCCCTACCTGATGGGCGACGGCTTCACGGTCGCCGACGCCTACCTGTTTACGGTACTGAACTGGTGTAATCTACTCAAGCTCGATATGGGCAAGTGGCCGGCACTGACGGATTATCTCGGTCGCATCGCGGGCCGGCCGGCGGTGCAGGCAACACTGAAAGCAGAAGGGCTTGTGAAGTAGCCAGGCGCGGCCGGTGCTGCGGCAGTTCCTCAAAGAAACTTAACCATACGGAGACACCACAACATGCAAAACACTATCGATAAATTTGGTCCACTGGTCGGGCGCGTCCTGCTCGCCGCCATCTTCCTCATGTCCGGCATCGGCAAGATCGGCGGTTTCGCCGGTACTGCCGGCTACATGGCGAGTAAAGGCATTCCAATGACTGATGTACTGCTCGCCATCACCATCGTCATCGAGATTGGTGCGGCACTCATGCTGATTCTCGGCTACCAGGCCCGGCTCGGCGCCACAGCATTGTTGCTGTGGATGATCCCGGTGACCTTCATCTTCCACAACTTCTGGGCGATGCCGGCCGATCAGCAGATGATCCAGCAGATCATGTTCATGAAGAACCTCGGGCTGATGGGCGGCATGCTGTACATCATGGCCTTCGGCTCCGGTCCGATGAGTCTCGCCAAGAAGTAATGCGTACCGGGCGGACCGCCGTTCGGTCCGCCCATTTCTTTTAGCAGGAGGCAACATGGCTACCTCACTCAACGAATCGACTACGACGCGCAGGTACGAGCGGCCGGTGGTCTCGGTCGTGGACAGTGTGCACACGCTCGAAGGCGGCGGCTTCCCTGTTCGCAGACCATTCCCGACACAGGCGCTGATGCAGGTCGATCCATTCCTGTTGCTCGATCATCTCGGACCTGTGACCTGGGGCCCGGGCGAAGGCATTGGCGCACCCGATCATCCACACCGCGGTTTCGAAACCGTCACCTACCTGTTATCCGGAGGATTCCAGCACAAGGACTCGGCCGGTCACAGCGGCAAACTCCTGCCCGGCGACGTGCAGTGGATGACCGCAGGCGCCGGAGTGGTGCACTCGGAACTACCGTCGGACGAATTCATGCGCGACGGCGGCACGATGCACGGCTTCCAGATCTGGGTGAACCTGCCGGCGCGCGACAAGATGATGAAGCCGCACTACCAGGAAATTCCTAAGACCGGAGTTCCCGAAGCGTTGAGTGCCGACGGCAGGGTCAAGGTGCGCGTGATCGCCGGCGCATCGCTTGGCAAGAGCGCGGTGATCGAAACCCGTACACCCATCTATTTTCTGCATTTCACCATTCAGCCGGGCGGTCAGGTTGTGCAGGACATACCGGCCGGTTACAACGCGCTGGTCTATCTGATCTCGGGCAGTGTCCGGATCGGCGAAGAAAACAAGACAGCGCGCGAAGGCCAGCTGGTGCGACTCGGAGACGGTGACACGGTCCAGCTCACTGTCGCAGACGACGCGGGCGCGCCGGCTGATTTCCTGCTGCTCGCCGGCCAGCCGCTCAACGAACCGGTGGCGCGCTACGGCCCGTTCGTGATGAACACGCGCGCGGAAATCGAACAGGCGTTCCGCGATTATCAGTCGGGACGCATGGGCAGGATCGATCCATAGTGTTGGGTAGTGATTTGGAGCGACCAGAAAGGAGCCTGATCATGGAAGAATCCCGTGCCACACGAGTCGCTATCATCGCTGGTGCGCGCACGCCATTTGTAAAGGCGGGCACGGTATTCAAGCATTATTCGCCGTTTGCGCTCGGGCTGCATGCCGTTGCCGGACTGATGGAAAAACACCGCGTCGACCCACAAAGCGTCGATGAGCTGATTTATGGCATCGTGCTGTTGGACCCGAGCCTGCCCAATCTCGCGCGCGAGATTGTTTTTAAGAGCGCCTTGCCGGCCTCGACACATGCGTTAACGGTGTCGAATAATTGTATTTCCGGCATTCATGCCATCACCGCCATTCACGATTCCATCGCCGCTGGGCATGCGGAGGTCGGCATTGCCGGCGGCGTCGAGTCCATGTCCAACCCGGCCATTCTCTTCAGCCCGGTGGCGTCGCGTTTGCTCATCGATCTGGCCGGCGTGCGCTCGTTTAAAGAAAAACTGGCGCTGGCATTTAAACTGCGGCCCTGGCATTTTAAACCCGCGCTGCCCGCGATTGCCGAACCTTCGACCGGGTTGTCGATGGGTGAGCACACCGAGATGGTTGCCAAGGAGTGGAAAATCCCGCGCGCGCAACAAGACGAAATCGCTTACCGCAGCCACCGAAGTGCCCATGCCGCTACTCAAGACGGACGGTTAAAGGCCGAGATCCATCCGCTGGACGGCGTCGATCATGATCTCTTGATACGCGCCGATACCACATTGGAAAAACTGGCGACGTTGCACCCGGTATTCGACCGCAGCGGCGCCGGCACCTTGACCGCGGGCAATTCCAGCCCGTTAACCGACGGCGCCTCGGCGGTGTTGCTGATGTCCGAGGCACGCGCCCGGCGCGAAGGCCGCGAACCGCTGGCGTTTATTAAAGCGTTTGAATATGCCGCCCTCGATCCCAAAGACGGATTGTTGATGGCCCCGGCGCTGGCCGTGCCGCGGTTATTGAAAAAAACCGGCTTGAAACTGTCGGACATGGATATCGTCGAAATGCACGAGGCCTTTGGCGCACAGATCCTCGCAAATCTCCGTGCCTGGGAACTGGGTTGGCAGGAACCGGCTATTGGCAAAGTGGACCGCAGCAAACTTAACCCGCTGGGGAGTTCCATCGCCGTCGGCCACCCGTTCGCGGCGACCGGGGGACGTATCGTCACGACGCTTGCCAATGAGATGAAACGACGCAACGCCCGCTACGGGTTGCTCAGTATCTGCGCCGCCGGCGGCATGGCCGCTGCGATGATTCTGGAACGGCCGTAGTCGGCGAGGATAATACGAATCATGCCCGGCGCAACGCGCATGCCCGCCGTTTTCTTCGGTCACGGCAGCCCGATGAATGCCCTGGAACAAAACCGCTACACAGATACCTGGCGGCATATCGGCGCTTCCATACCAGCACCTAAAGCGATTCTGTGCGTGTCTGCGCATTGGTATATACGCGGCACAGCGGTAACGGCCATGGCCCAGCCACGAACAATCCACGACTTCGGCGGATTTCCGCAAGAGCTGTTCGAGGTTCAATACCCTGCGCCCGGCAGCCCGCAAATTGCCGCGCGAGTGCGCGAGCTGCTTGCACCGATCGACGTGCGACTGGATCAAAGCTGGGGGCTGGATCACGGCACCTGGTCGGTGCTCGCGCATGCATTCCCGAAGGCCAACGTGCCGGTGGTGCAGCTGAGCCTCGATGCCAGCCAGCCGCCGCGCTACCATTACGATCTCGGCGCGCGCCTCGCGCCGCTGCGCGACGAAGGCGTGTTGATCGTCGGCAGCGGCAATGTGGTACACAACCTGGCGCGGATACAGAGATCCGACGACGCCAGGCCGTATGACTGGGCGATACGCTTCAACGAGAAAGCGCGCGCGCACCTCGCGGCGCGCGAACACCAGGCGCTGATCGACTACCTGTCGCTCGGCGGCGACGCCCGCCTCAGCGTGCCCACGCCCGAACACTACCTCCCGCTGCTGTACATCATCGCCGCGCAGGGCGATGACGAAACCGTCTCACTGCCGGTCGACGGCATCGAGCTTGGCTCGATCGGCATGCTCACAGCGATTGTCGGTCCGCAGGCAAGTTAGGCCGGGCATGCAATAAGCCACATGAGCTGAGGCGCCCGCGGCGCGCAGAAGATTCTCAGAGCGCGCGGAACTCCGTAGCGCCGCAGAACTCGCATGGCGAGAACGTGTCACTATCCTCGACCAGGGCCACCGGCGCGCGGCAATTCGTGCATTCATAGAGCCCGGCGGAAAATTTCCGCGGCGTGGCCGGAATCACATCGAGAACCAGCGGGGGCGGGCCGCTATACCCGCTGCTACGGCCGCAACTGTCGCACGGCGGCAACTCGCGCTGGGTTTCGGTAAAAATCACGGGCTGGTGGCAGGCGTTGCACTCGTAGCGGCCGCCCGGATACTCCACTACATTTCTCGCCGCCTCGGCCTCGGCCTCGACTTCGACCAGCAGATTCTTGAACTCCTCACCCGCCGTCCGGGCGCGCGTGCTCGCCGTGCGCGCAGTCCGGATGGCGTCCCGCATTTCCTGTGAAAGCATTTGAGCCCGTTCTTTCGCCGATGCCATACCCGTCTTCCCCCGTGAGTACTGCGACATGCTAACCGCTGTTCCTCATGCCACAGTGATTCTTGCAGGCGCCACGGAAAGCGGCAAGGTCTTCAGGTCTGGTGCGACAGCATGCCGCTTGCCGCCGCACAACCTTCCCCACAACGCCGTCAACAGATCACGGCGGCGATTCGGATGTTACAAACCGCAGACCGTGCAGCCGATTCTTTAACGGCGCATGATCGGGCGTCATGGCGTCACGGCCATTGTGCACCACCGCCGTTCATGTCCGCCCGCTGGTGACAACCGGAACAGCGCTTGGTCGGTCCGGCGGGTTGTCTACTACGGCGCAGCGTTTCATGGCAGCCGATACAACTTCCATGAAACGCGGCGTGGGAATCCAGCATACTGGTGGCAGCGGGACGATGACATAGCCGGCAAGCAGCGCGCACGTCGGTTCCTGTGGAGGTGTGATGACAGACAACGCAGCGCGTCCCTTCGCGCGCGGCGTGCTGGCCGTGGTCGAAGGGCACGGCACCGGCACGCGACGGCAACTCGATGGCCGTAGCCGATGCAGCGGTCGCGAGCAGCGCGCACCACAGGAACGCACGACACAACATCGGGCCGGCGCGTTTCAATTTCTTTGCCAGGCCAGCAAGAGTGCAAGTGCCAGCAGCGCAGCAACGGTTACAGCGGCCATCGCCCGTGCCATCCATAAGCGCATCGTCGTCGCCTCCTTAGACCAGATCGAAAATTTCGAAGTGCATGCGGCCGAGCGATACGTCCGCTTTGCGTAATGCGGTTTCCACCACGGCCAGCATCGGTTGCGGGCCGCAGACATAGTAATGGCAAAGACGGCAGTCCGCGGGCAGGTGCCGCACCAACATCTCGGGTGTGAGCATGCCGCGCTCGCCGGACCAGTCGGCGGGCGGCTGGCGCAACACAATCACCGTGCGCAGCCGCAGCCGACCGGCAAGGGCATCAAGCTCTTCGCGGAACGTGAGGTTGTCGAGATCGCGGTAGGCGTAAACGAGTGTAATCGGCCGCTGGTCGCCACGGTCGGCGAGCGTGCGCAGCATGCACATCAGCGGTGCAATCCCGATGCCGCCGGCAATCAGCACCAGGCCCGTGGCATCATGCCGGTCGGGGCTGAAGGCGCCATACGGTCCATCGACGTAGGCGGTTTGACCGGGCGCGATGGCGCCGACGGTGGAAGTGAAATCACCCAGCGCCTTGATGGTGAAGGCAATGCGGCCGGGCTGTTGCGCGCTCGAAACGATGGAGAACGGATGCTCCTGCATGGACCATGGCCCATTCCCGATCGTCAGCCAGGCGAACTGACCAGGCAGAAAACGAAACCCGCTGTGCCCGGACGGACTCAAGGTCAGCGTCCAGGCCCGGCCGCGCTCCGGCGTCACACTATCGACCACATACGGCCGCCACCACAACAGCGCGGGCCGGATGACGCGCATATAGATCACGAGCGCGACCCAAAGCACTGCCAGCAGCACGAGCACGAAACGCATGGCCGGTGCGCTGAAGTAGTAGTTGATGCCCGCCACATGCACCACGCTCAGCGCCAATGCCGTGATCGCCAGCACCGCATGGACCTTGCGCCACAGGTCGTAGTGGAGATGTAGTACCTTGCGTGCCACCGAGCTGCCCACCAGCAGGCCGAGCGCGACCAGCGCGCCCACTCCGGCGTGCATAGAGCCGGGACCTTCTGGTTTAAGGTAATGCCAGAGCGGCGGTTCGAGGCCAAGCAGAATCAGCGCATGCAGCAGCACAACGCCGAGTATGGCAATCCCGATCAGGCGATGGAAATAGAAAATAACATCGACGCCGAACGGCGCCGCCGCACGGCGAAAGCGCGCGGTCAGCAGCAACATCGCCCCCATCAGGCCGAGCGCGCCGATCCCGAGTGCGATCGCGAAGTCCCAGCCGAACCCGTTGCCGGGCGGCGCGGAAATGCTGACCGCCACCATCAGCGGCGACACGGCCAGCACCAAATAGAGGGCGATCCACGCCGCTCTGCTCAAGGAGCCCATAGGTTCATGTTCCGTTTTACAGTTCCAGTTCTGCCTAGAGAATCCTGATTAAGCCTTGTAGGTCGGCCTTTAGGCCGACACGTCGCCCTGAAGGGCGACCTACGACCGCCATGGATGGCCGGAAGTGCGGAGCGCGCAGCCGTCCCTACGGGGACAAACGCAGGAGCAGTTTTCCCGCCGACCGGATCAGACCATGTGCCGGGTATTGTGAAGCACTACACCAGAACGTACGGGCCAAGACCGCGGCCCGTCAGGATCGTCGGCCTAGCGTGAGTGGTTATGCCTCATTCTGCAAGCAGCCACTGTGGATTCCACACCACCTCCCACAGATGCTGATCGGGATCCTGAAAGTAACCCGCATAGCCTCCCCAGAAGGTGTCTTGGGCGGGCTTTACAATGATTGCACCCGCCCTCTTCGCCTGCTCCATGACCGCATCGACCTCGGTCTTGGAAGAAACGTTATGCCCAAGTGAGAGCTCGGTTGCGCTCGGCTTACCGAGAGCGAGACCGGAATCATGCGCAAGACTTTTGCGTGGCCAGAGCGCGAGCTTGAGTCCGGCCCGCAGGTCAAAGAAGGCAACCGCGCCATGCTCGAATTCCTTTCCGATGATGCCTTCCGTCTTCAGGCCAAGGCCGTCACGGTAGAATCGGAGTGATCTTTCTAGATCATCGACACTGACTGTGATGACAGTGATTCGTGGCTTCATGCACGATTCCTCCATGATACATAACCTGGCACGGCAGGGTGGGCACGTCGTATGTGCTCACCCTACTCGGCTGTCACGGCATCTTCCGGAACATCAGCGGCCGATTCCGACCCCGACCCCGAAGTGGAATTGCGGCTTGGCGGCTTCTTCCTCCGGCGTTGGCCACAGGAACAGGGTCTTGATGGCCAGCACTGGGTACACATAGTGCGCCTCGCCCACACTGCCGGCGCGCGTTTCGTTGACCGTGCCGATCATCGTCACGAGCCGGCCTTCTGTGTAATTCGCCAGTTCCAGATAACCGGAATGCAGGGCGATGAAACGCCCACCTGCTTTGGCCTCCCGCTCCGGGCGACCGTATTCATCCAGCGGGTAGCTCAGGACTTCCAGTTGTGTCTGGCTGGCCAGATTCCTGGCCGCCACGATGATGCCGCCCCAGGCGATGGTTTTGTTCTGAACCAGCCCAATGTTGTTCGCGGCCTGTTGCGGGGTAATGCGGTGTTCCGCTGCGCCAATGTCGAAGCGTGTTGCGCAACCGCCGAACAACAGTGCAGCGAGAAGAAGCATGGGGATGCGTAATGACAGAGTCGGCATGGGTGCGGCCTCCTGGTGGGTCGTTCTGGCGCGGGCCTCGACTTACTTGGGTATCCCGTTAGCGTTCATGCTTGCCTGCCCGGGATGACAGTGTGCGGGACCTGGCGAACAAGGTGAACCTTAACCCAGTATCCTGCAAAGAGCTTCAACAAAACCGACTTCCTTTAACTCTTGTTTACGATAACCGAAGGCACGAACACACCACACGAATCTTTCGAGGCATAACGCAGAGCTCACCGGCGCGCCGTCTTTGCGCGTCCGGTGGTGCGCATTGGGCCTGCCAGTTGTGACGCGTGAGGTTGCGGCGACACAACCAACGTTTCGCAGGGACTGGCAGCTCATGGACGTACCGGTATATTCTTAAGGATGGCCTGTACTTGCTGGCCGGCCAGTTGGTCTATTGGCATCGCTTTGTGCTGCTTGATTCGCTTCTGGTAAATCGTTTCGCTATTACGCACTATGGTGAGGGTCCAGTCTGATTCCCCGACTTCGAGGTAGTTCAAGTTGCCCCACCCGATCCAATCCCTCTTGGAGTCCTGCTTTGTGCTGTACTTGTGAACAGTCACAGTTGCCACGGCATCGGATTGACAGTCGCGGCAAATAGCGTATCCGCGGTGGGTCAAACCAACTTCCAGGTATTCGCGAACGCGCTTCGCACCGGTAGAGGCCAACAATATCGGATTGGACGCGTCCCTCAGCTCTATCGTGTACACCTCTGCGAATTTGCTAGGTTCAGGCTGACGTTTCGGCGCGTCTGGCTGCTGTCTCGGCGTGCTCGAGCAGCCGACGAGCACGAGTAGAGTGGTAATGATGGTTGCCTTGCTGTGCATTCGAAATGCTCCTGATCTAGTTATTCTTGGCCTAAACGCGAAGCCCACCTCCGAGCAGTGCGCCAGCACCACGAGTCAGGTGGGGCGCGGTATTAGGCCTCACTCATCAAGAACGCGTTTATCGGTGATCTGGTTGAATTTCACTGCGATCTCATCTTCTCGCCGGATTGCCTCTTCCAATTCGTCAGGAAGGAACAAGTCCTTTGTTACGTGCAAGTTGACTTTATACAGATGACACCGCCCCGGTTCGGCAGATGATCGGTCAATGAACTCGGATATCTCTTTTCCTTCGCCGATCAAATCGTGAGATATTTTGTTTTGGATGTTCTTATGGACGACAAACGAGTGGTCTAACCCCACCAGCTTCAGCTTGGTCAGTCCTTTCTTCTTTAACTCTCTCAACTCTTTGAGTTCATCAGGATTCATTGGCATGGCCCTTAGGATAGAGATGTCTCCGTTTTCAACGTTTACCAAGATAAGCTTGGTGGTGAGTTCTTCGATTATTCCGAATAACCGATCCGGGTAGCAAGGTTTTAGCAGAAACTCGTCCATTCCGGATTCCAGGCACGTGTTTTCTGTTTTGCCATCGCTGGAATAGCCCAAAATCGGAAAATAGCTGATTTCTTTTCTTATGATTCGGGTTGCTTCAATTCCGCTCATTATCGGCATGGAAACATCCATAATGCAAAGATCGTATCGCCCGTTGTTCTTTCTGGCCAAACTAACGACCTCCGCACCGTTCAAGGCCATGTCGTACTCATACCCCCATTTTTCCATTGTCGCTTCATGGACCATTTGGATAACGGGCGCATCTTCCGCAATCAAGATATTCATAAAACGCTCCTTGTCGTGATGTTGTTGTGCCGCTTTACCCAATTTCAAAGAATTGGCCCTCGTCGCGGGGGTGTCCTGAGTAGCGTGGGAAGTCCAGTCCGACTCGACGCGCTTGTTAGGGCTGATAGCTGTGAATCTTGTCATGAAGCATCTCGTCGAAGTGCTCAAGCGCCTCAGAGGATTCGACGATGAATTCGATATCTTTTTCCATGTCATCAATCTCGAATGTTCTGTAAACACGAAAGACGCCTTTACGGTTAGCAGAGTATTTTGTAGCCACTAAATTGTTCTTTCCTATTTCAGACCAATCCGTATGTGCGTATGTGTTTCGTTTTTCACAGGCTGTTACTAATTTTGTTTTCAGCTGTTTCAAAGGGTCTCGTAGATCTGGGAAATCAAGACTTTCAACAGCGTTGCCATACAAACTGGTAAGCACATCCACTTTATCCCGAAACTGCATTTTCGACAGAAAGGTATAAACAAATCGATCCTGTCCTTCGGAGCTACTTGTTATTTCTTTCGTGGCAAAGTCTATAAGTGATTCGAGCGAATTTAGCTCGATAATGACTCGACCAACGTATGGCGCAATCTGATCGAGCGCCTTCTGAAGCTCCTCTTCGGAATCAAAATACTCGAAACCGTCCGGAATGTTATGTGGGGCTTCGTAAATTTCAGACATTTCTTTTAAGCCCTAACGCTCGCCATAACCGGCAGCAAAAAGTGGCGCGACGAAGGAGCGACGCTTTTTGCTGTCCGTGTTGATGGCGTTGTTATGCCTCACTTCTTCCAAGCACTCTTGACTAATACGTCGACTGCTTCGGTGGCACAAGCTAGTGGATTCTTCCAAATGTCTGAGCCTGTATACCGAAAAACTTCGTATCCTAATTTCTTCAATTCCCTGTCTCGCTCTCTGTCATGGCTGGCCTGCTCCTTAGACCTGTCGTGAAAGTCGTGTCCGTCACATTCAACGATTAGTTGCACAGTGACGTCTTTTACGCCAGGAATTTCTGTTCCATTCTTAAGTATCTTTTTACGTTCAAAGTCAGGTACGCATTCCTTATACGTGAGCAAGAAGTCGGCTCGATATTCTCCGAGTTGCGCCTGGGGCTCAATTGTTAAGATATCGGGCATATCCTCAACGTCCCCGAAAATGTACCCACCTTTCTTGTAGCGAACATTCGAGGCTGCGTCATGTGCCGCCACACACAAGGAAAACAACATCGCTTTTTCGATCGGAGACTCTGCGATTGAAACCAAATCTTCTAAGTGTCGAAGTGCCTTGTGTGTGTATGCGTGGGCAAGCGCATTCCAACCGACCATAAAGAGTTCATCTTCGTCGTTCTTAGGAGCATCCCCCCATTCAACAATTTGGCGCAAACGATCATCCGAATCGCCATCGTTAGACAGAAAGCCATTTGTGAATTGTTTTGTCCAACTTCTATTTTTCACAGAACCACTCCTGTGAGGCATAACGTTGCCCTTGAGCCGCGTGGCCACCGACATTACAGGAAACGGTGCGCTGTCTCACCACGTCGGCTCCAAGGGCTTGTTAGAACGGGGCGGGTACGGTCCCTACACATAGGTAACAGTTTAGTCCGGGGACATGGGTGACATGTTGTACCACACTCA
>CAYJBG010000025.1:0-18328 GCA_964368085.1 uncultured Acidiferrobacterales bacterium
ACGCGCGCCTTCTTTTCCTTCATTTCCATTTCGGTGGCGGCGCCGACCTTGATCACCGCCACGCCGCCGGCGAGTTTGGCCACGCGCTCTTGCAGCTTTTCCTTGTCGTAGTCGCTGGTGGCTTCCTCGATCTGCGCCTTGACCTGTTTGATGCGCGCCTCGATATCGGCTTTCTTGCCGGCACCATCGATAATCGTGGTGTTTTCCTTGTCCACCACCACGCGCTTGGCCGAGCCGAGCACGCCGATTTCGGCCTTCTCCAGGCTCATGCCGAGTTCCTCGGAGACCACCGTACCGGCGGTGAGGATCGCGACGTCCTGCAACATGGCCTTGCGGCGATCGCCGAAACCCGGCGCCTTCACGGCGCACACCTTGAGGATGCCACGGATGTTGTTCACCACCAGGGTGGCAAGCGCTTCGCCCTCGACATCCTCGGAGATAATCAGCAGCGGCCGGCCCTGCTTGGCCACGCCTTCGAGCATCGGCAGCATCTCGCGGATGTTGGAGATCTTCTTGTCATAGACGAGGATGGCCGGGTTTTCGAGCTCGGCGCTCATGGTCTCCTGCTTGTTCACAAAGTACGGCGATAGGTAACCGCGATCGAACTGCATGCCCTCGACCAGCTCGAGTTCGTTTTGCAGGCCGGAACCCTCTTCCACCGTGATCACGCCTTCCTTGCCGACCTTGTCCATCGCCTCGGCGATGATCTTGCCGATCGACTCGTCTGCGTTCGCCGAGATCGTACCGACCTGGGCGATTTCCTTGTTGTCGGAACACGGACGCGAGATCTGCTTCAGCGCCTCAACGGCGGCGATCACCGTCTTGTCGATACCGCGTTTGAGGTCCATCGGGTTCATGCCGGCCGCGACGCTCTTCAGGCCCTCGCGCAGGATCGCCTGGGCGAGCACGGTCGCGGTGGTGGTGCCGTCGCCGGCGATGTCGGAAGTCTGGCTGGCGACTTCCTTCACCATCTGCGCGCCCATGTTCTCGTACTTGTCCTTGAGCTCGATTTCCTTCGCCACGGACACGCCGTCCTTGGTGATGGTCGGGGCGCCGAACGATTTTTCGAGCACCACATTGCGGCCCTTGGGGCCGAGCGTGACCTTGACCGCGTCAGCCAGGATGTTGACGCCGCGCAGCATGCGCACGCGGGCGGAGTCACCAAACAATACGTCTTTCGCTGCCATGTTCGTTTCCCTCGTTGAATTTGTTCAGTTCTGGCTGGGCGGTGGTTCAGCTGACGACCACGCCCATGATGTCTTCTTCACGCATGACCAGCAGTTCTTCGTCACCGAGCTTGATCTCGGTGCCGGAGTACTTGCCAAACAGGATCTTGTCGCCGGCCTTGACGTCGAGTGGACGGACCTTGCCGTCATCGAGAATCTTGCCGCCGCCAACGGCGACGACTTCGCCCTGGACGGGCTTTTCTTTGGCAGTGTCCGGAATCACGATGCCGCCCGCGGTTTTGCGTTCCTCTTCGAGGCGACGCACGATGACCCGGTCATGGAGGGGACGAATTTTCTTCATGTGGATGTTTCTCCTTGAATCATTTAAGAAAGATGGACAAAACCTGGTAAATTTTTAATGCGGGTTTGGGCGTCGGCCTGGAATCGCCTCTTCCCACCGGGCGTCAATCGGCCGCTGGAATGGCCCCGGCGGTCACAAGCAACGTAGCGTGGGTTGTTAGCACTCAGTAAAAGAGAGTGCCAATGATATGCAGGCGAGGGGGGATGTCAAGCGATTCGTGTCTCTCCGGCTGGCTGGAATCGGGTAAAGTACACCCCGGCGGTTATCGCGCACCCAACGGAAACAAGGCCTTGAAATCAAGGAAATAAAAAATGGGTAGCGGCCGTCTGACCGCTACCCACAAGCCTAAAGGAGGAGTCCGTGGCTATAGAATCATGCGTCCGGACCCCCCTGTGACTGGCCCGTAGACCGCGAGTTCCTGTGAACCAGAGCCTTTTTCAGATTGTCCTGACCACCTGCCCGGATGAGGCCTGCGCCGAGCGCATTGCCCGGGCATTGGTGGAAGAGAGGCTGGCTGCCTGTGTGAACATCCTGTCGCCGATGCGATCGATATATCGGTGGAAGGGCAAAATCGAGGACGCCAACGAGCTATTGCTGGTCATTAAAACCTCGGCGGCGCGCTTCCCGGCGATCCGGGACCGGGTGCTGGCATTGCACCCGTACGAACTTCCCGAGATCATCGCGGTCCCAATCGCCGACGGACTGCCCGAATATCTCGCCTGGCTCAACAATCCGGAATAATCTGAATGAAGAATATTCTTACTGCCTTCCTGCTGTGCGCATTGGTCCTGGCGCCGGCCCATGCCATCGACGATCCGCAGGAGCTGCTTGAACCGGACCAGGCGTTCGCGCTTAAGCTGAGGGTGCGCGACGCGCAGACCATCGAGGCGAGCTGGAAAATCGCCACCGGCTATTACATGTACCGCGACAAGTTCAAAATCGAATCGCTGGACCCATCGCTCGTCCTTAAGCCGGCCGTGATCCCGGCCGGCAAGAAAAAGAATGACCCCAGCTTCGGGGTGGTCGAAACCTACACGAACGCGGTCACGATCCGGTTGCCGATCGGGCAACGCATCAACGACGCGCAAATGGTGAAGCTGCGCATCACCGCCCAGGGTTGCAACGAACCGGTCGGTGTGTGCTACCCGCCGATAATAAAGGAAGTCAGCGTCACGCTGCCGCCATTAAAAGTTGCGGCCACCGATACGAAATCCGGCGGCGTGAAGTCGCTCAAGGATCTGGCCGGACTCATCGAACCCGGCGCCGGCAAGGAGTTCCTGCCCCCCGACCAGGCGTTCGCACTCGCCACCGAATTGACCGACGCGAATACGGTTACGGCGCGCGTGCGCATCGCATCCGGATATTACCTGTACCGCGACAAGACCAGCGTAAACCTTACACGCGGCGATGGTGTGAAGCTCGGCAAGTTCGAACTTCCGCGCGGACAGGTGCGGGACGATCCATACATGGGAAAAACCGAGGTGATCCACGATGAGCTCGGCATACGCATTCCGTTCGAGCGCAAGACGCAGGCGGCGAGCGACATCGACCTTGAGATCGGCTACCAGGGGTGCGCCGAAAAGGGCATCTGCTACCCGCCCACGATCAAGAATGTAAACCTGCGCCTGCCGGCCGCGGGCGCTTCGAGCCCGGCCATCACGACCACCGTCGTCGAGGCACCGAAGGTTGAAGGCAATGGCTACTTCAGCTACATCCTCGCCGCGTTCGGCGTCGGGCTGGTGCTGACCTTCACACCCTGCGTGCTGCCGATGATCCCGATTCTGTCGGGCATCATCGTGCGTAGCGGCGACCAGACCCTCGGCAAGCTGCAAGGCGGGCTGCTGTCTTACAGCTATGTGCTCGGCACCGCCGCGACCTACACCGCGGCCGGCGTGCTGGCCGGCGCGACCGGCGACCAGTTGCAGGCATACTTCCAGAACCCCTGGGCGATCGGCGCCTTCGCCGCCATCTTGTCGTTGCTGGCGCTGTCCATGTTCGGTCTCTTCGAGCTGCAAATGCCCAGCTTTATCCAGTCGCGTCTGCACTACCACAGCCACAAGCTGAAAGGCGGCAGTTACATCGGCGCCTTCATTCTCGGCATTGTCTCGGCGCTGATTGTCGGCGCGTGCGTGTCGCCGGTGCTGCTCTCAATGCTGGGCGTGGCCATCGTGACCAAAGACCCGACGCTCGGCGGCGGCATCATGTTCGCGATGGCGCACGGTCAGGGCGTGATTCTGGTGGCGGTGGGCGTGGGCGCCGGGTTCCTGTTACCGTACGCCGGCGCCTGGATGGATCGCGTCAAATATGTGTTCGGCGTGCTGCTCCTCGGCGTGGCGATTTACCTGCTCGGTTTTCTGCCGCAGATACCGGTGCTGATCCTGTGGTCGGTGCTGCTGATCGTGACCGCCGTCTTTCTCGGCGCCACCCAGTCGCTGCCGAAGAGGGCGAGCGGCTGGCAACATCTGTGGAAGGGTTTCGGCACTTTCCTGCTGTTGTGGGGTGTGTTGGCGTTGTTCGGCGGGCTGATGAACGAGCGCGATATCTTGAGGCCCGTGCCGTTGCAGAATCTGGCCGGTCTTACCGCAGGCAGCCCGGCCGCACCGGTGCCGGCCGGCGAGTTGTTCCATCGCTACAGTCAACTCAAAGACATCGAGGACGCCCTGGCGCGCGCCCAACGCGAGGGTAAACCGGCGATTCTGGATTTCTACGCCTCGTGGTGTACCGACTGCATACGCATGGAGAAAACCACCTTCGCCGATGCGCGCGTGCGCGCGGCGTTGAAGAACACGGTACTGCTGCAGGCGGACGTGACCGACAACAACGACGCGAGCATCGCCATCAAGCAGAAGTTCAGCGTGTTCGGCCCGCCCGCCCTGCTGTTCTTCAACTCCGCGGGCAGCGAGAGAAAAAACCTGCGCTTCTACGGCTATCGTAACGCCGAGGAATTTCTCGCCCTGCTCGGCAAAGTCTGACGCATGTCCCGACATCTAAAGTTTGCGTTGTGGGCGGCGCTGATCGGCCTCGGCGCCGCGATTCTCGGCTTCGGTGTGGCGCGCTATCTTCATATCCAGTCCATCAAGGCGCCCGCCACCGACTTCGCCCTGCGCGACTTGGCCGGCAAGACCCACGGCCTCGCCGATTGGCGCGGCAAGCTGGTGTTGCTCAACTTCTGGGCCACCTGGTGCCCGCCCTGCCGGCATGAAATCCCGATCTTTATCTCCCTGCAAAAGCGCTATGCCGACCGGGGGTTGCAGATCGTCGGCATCAGCATCGACTATCCCGAGGCGGTGGCGCGCTACTGGCAGGAAGTGGGTATTAACTATCCCTTGCTGCTGGCGGACGAATCGACCTTCGGACTCATGGCGGCCTACGGCAACAGAACTGGCGGACTGCCGTTTTCGGTGCTGATCCGACCGGATGGCGCGATCGACAGTGTGAAACTCGGTGCCTACAGCGAAAAGGTGCTGGAGGCGTCGATCGTGTCGCTGCTCCCCGAGGCGAAATCAGAGAATCCCTGAGAATTTCCGGCAACTACCGGAAATCTGCCTGTAAAAACTCGAAACTGGACAAACCCACACCCTCTGCGTACCATTCAACTGCCTGCCTCACAGGCCAGCATCGCCGGACGGTTACCAGTGAGTTACCAGACATTTCACGGAACTTGACTACCAGATGGCAGAAATCCTGGTTCTGAACGGTCCGAACCTCAATCTTCTGGGCGCGCGCGAGCCGGAACACTACGGGCGCGATACTCTCGACAGCATCAACGCGCAGCTCGACGCCCAGGCGCGCGCCGCCGGCCATGGCATCCAGTTCTTCCAGAGCAACGCCGAGCATGAGCTCATTGCCCGGGTGCAGACCGCGCTGCGCGACAAGGTCGCCTTTATCCTCATTAACCCGGCCGGCTTCACCCATACCAGCGTCGCGCTGCGCGATGCGCTGGCGGCCTCCGGCATCCCGTTCATCGAGGTGCATTTGTCCAATGTTCACGCGCGCGAGGCGTTCCGTCAGCATTCGTATTTCTCCGATCTCGCGCGCGGCGTCATCAGCGGCCTCGGCGCGCTGAGCTACACGCTTGCGCTCACCGCGGCCATTCACATTCTGAAACCTCAAGGCAAGTAACCATGGATATCCGCAAGATCAAGAAACTCATCGAAATGCTGGAGGAATCCAACCTCGGCGAGATCGAGATCAAGGAAGGCGAGGAATCGATCCGCATCGCGCGCGCCGGTTCGGCCGCCGCGCCAATGGCCCAACCGATGTATACACCTCAGACACCCGCGCCCGTCGCGGCGCTGGCCGCCGTCCCGGCGACGCCGAGCCTGCCGGCCGGGCACATTGTCACCTCGCCCATGGTCGGCACCTTTTACCGCTCGCCTTCGCCGAGCGCCGCGCCGTTCGTGGAAGTCGGCAGCCAGGTGAAGGTCGGCGACACGCTGTGCATCATCGAGGCGATGAAAATCCTCAACACCATCGAGTCCGACAAGGCCGGCACGGTGAAAGCGAGCCTCAAGGAAAACGGCCAACCCGTAGAGTTCGGCGAGCCGCTGTTCGTAATTGAGTGAATAAGATTTTCAGCCACAGATGAACGCAGATAAACAAAGATTCAGTCTGGTTTTTTATCTACATTCATCTGTGTTCATCCGCGGCTAAGAATATTACCCAACCCCATGATCGAAAAGATCGTCATTGCCAACCGCGGCGAGATCGCGCTGCGCATCCTGCGCGCCTGCCGCACGCTTGGCATCAAGACCGTGGCACTGCATTCCGAGGCCGACCGCGAGGCCAAGTACGTGCGTCTCGCCGATGAGTCGGTGTGCATCGGACCGAACGCCGCCAAGGACAGCTACCTCAACATCCCGGCGGTGATCAGCGCCGCCGAGGTCACGGACGCGCAGGCGATCCACCCGGGTTACGGCTTTCTGTCCGAGAACGCCGACTTCGCCGAACGCGTCGAGCAGTCTGGCTTCATCTTCATCGGCCCCAGGCCCGAAACCATTCGCCTCATGGGCGACAAGATCTCGGCCATCGAGGCTATGAAGAAGGCTGGCGTGCCCACCGTGCCCGGTTCGGACGGCCCGCTCGGCGACAATGACCGCGAGAGCCTGCGGCTCGCCGAGAAAATCGGTTACCCGGTGATCATCAAGGCCGCGGGCGGCGGCGGCGGGCGCGGCATGCGTGCGGTACACACCGAGGCGGCGTTCAAGAACGCCGTTTCGCTGACGCGCACCGAGGCCAAAACCGCGTTCAACAACGACATCGTGTACATGGAGAAGTACCTGGAGAACCCGCGCCATATCGAACTCCAGGTGCTGGCCGACGAGCACGGCAACGCCGTGCACCTCGGCGAGCGCGATTGCTCCATGCAGCGCCGCCACCAGAAGGTGGTCGAGGAAGCGCCCGCCCCCGGCTTGCCGGAGAAACTGCGCCACAAGATCGGCGAGCGCTGCGCCGAGGCCTGCCGCAAGATCGGCTACCGCGGCGCCGGTACTTTTGAATTCCTGTATCAAGACAATGAGTTCTACTTCATCGAGATGAACACGCGCGTGCAGGTCGAACACCCGGTGACCGAGATGATCACCGGCATCGACATCGTGCGCGAACAGATCATGATCGCCTCCGGCGAGAGGCTGTCGATCAAACAGAAAGACGTGACCTGGCGCGGCCACGCGATCGAGTGCCGCATCAATGCCGAAGATCCAAAAACCTTCATGCCTTCGCCCGGGCGCATCACCATGTACCACCCACCGGGCGGACCCGGCATTCGCGTTGATACCCATGTGTACAGCAATTACTTCGTGCCGCCGTACTACGACTCCATGGTCGGCAAGCTGATCGCCTTCGGCGACACCCGCGAGATGGCGATCGCGCGCATGCGCATCGCGCTCTCCGAGATGGTCATAGACGGCATCAAGACCAACATTCCGCTGCACGTGGAAATCATGAATGACGGTGCCTTCCAGGCCGGCGGTGTCAACATTCATTATCTGGAAAAGAAACTTGGTTTGAAATAAGGCGGATAAGGCAGGGGCGAGGTACGAGGGAAAAGGGACGAGGGGATGAAGGTGGCTATTATATTTCCCCCCTGTACCTTTACCCTTGCCCCGCCTCTCTCGCCCCTTTTCCCTCACCCCTCACCCCTGATTCTATGCCGTGGCTGCAAGTTACCCTCGAAGCCCCGCGCGCCGAGGCCGAGCGCCTGAGCGATGCCCTGGAGGAAGCCGGCGCGCTGTCGGTGAGCCTTGAGGGCGCGGACACCGAACTGTTGTTTGAAACCGACTGGAACGACACGACGCCGGTGTGGAAACAGACGCGCGTGGTGGCGCTGTTTGCCGACGACACGGACCTGCCGGCGGCAATGAACAGCGTGGCTGCGCTTCTGTCCCTGTCCGCGCCGCCGCCATACAAATCCGAAACCGTGGCCGACCGGGACTGGGTACGCGTGTGGATGGACCGCTGGCTGCCGATGCACTTTGGCGGAAGCCCCGGAGGCGCGAATCTCTGGGTGGTGCCGAGCTGGCTCGCCCCGCCCGACCCGGAGGCGGCCAACATTGTCCTCGACCCGGGCATGGCGTTCGGCACCGGCACGCACGCCACCACCGCCATGTGCCTCGAATGGCTGGCGCAACATCCGCCGCGCAGCCGGGACGTAATCGACTATGGCTGCGGTTCAGGCATTCTCGCCATCGCTGCGCTCAAACTCGGCGCGCGTTCGGTGACCGGCGCCGACACCGATCCACAAGCGCTGACCGTGAGCCGCGAGAACGCCGAGCGCAATGCTGTCCTGGACCGGCTCACCCTGCTCCTGCCGGACGCCTTGCCGAAACAGGCCGACGCCGACATCGTGCTGGCCAACATCCTCGCACGCGCGCTCATTGTCCTGGCGCCGCGCCTCACGGCGCTCGTGCGGCCGGGTGGTGCGCTCATTCTTTCCGGGCTGTTGGCAACCCAGGCGGACGAGGTCGAGGCGGCTTACGCCGCGCACTTCGACTTTACGCGTCAGGTTCGGGATGAATGGGTAATGCTAGCCGGAGCGCCGCGCTAAAGCATACTGACGTGACTGCCGTTGCGGGGCGCTGAAGCAAGTACGGTGGACACGTTATTTGTGCCCACGCGGAATCAAAACAGCGTCGGCAGACGAATGCCCCGTCTGCCCACACCTACCCGGCTACGGGAAGGGGTCATGACCTCGGTCTTGCCCTGTCCTGTCAGAGCTCAAGGCGCGCGATGTCCGCGCGCACCTGCTCGGAGGATCCCGAGAACGCGGCCTTTTCCTCTGTGTTGAGATCGAGTTCCACCACCTTCTCCATGCCGCGATCGCCCAGGATCACCGGCACGCCCATGCAAATTCCTTTCTGGCCGTATTCGCCGTCGAGTATCGCGACGCACGGCAGGATGCGTTTGCGATCATGCCGTATGGCGTCGACCATGGTCGCGACCGCCGCCGCCGGCGCATCGTAGGCGCTGCTGGTCTTGCGCAGCGCAAGAATCTCGGCGCCGCCTTCACGCGTGCGTTTGGCGATGCGCTCGATCTGGTCCTGGCTTAAGAATTGAGCTATCGGGATGCCATTGATGCAGGTATAGCGCGGCAGCGGTACCATGGAGTCTCCATGGCCGCCCAGCACCATGGCGGTGATATCCTGTGCCGAGAGTCCGGTCTCCATGGCGACAAAGCTCGCCATGCGCATCGAGTCGAGCACGCCGGACAGGCCGAGCATGCGGTGCCTGTCCCAGCCGGTGCGTTTCCACGCCACGTAGGTGAGCACGTCCACCGGGTTTGTCACCATGATGACGATGGCGCCCGGCGCTGAGCGCTTCGCCTCGTCCATGATCGACGTGATGATGGGCACATTGACATTGAGTACGTCGGAACGTGACATGCCGGGTTTGCGCGGCCGGCCGGCGGTGATGATGATGATGTCGGAGCGCGCCAGGGCGTCCAGATTGTTGTGGCCTGTGAGTTTCGTGTCGTATCCGAATACCGGCGCCGATTCCTGAATATCGAGAGCGGTGCCCTGCGGAACGCCCTCGACGATATCGATGAGCGCGATTTCGCGGCACAGTTCGGCAGTGGCGAGATTATGGGCCGTGGATTCGCCGACACGACCGGCGCCGATGATGCTGATCTTTTTCATGTGGAGTTCCCTTATTAATTATTAATTGTACGATTCAAAAAAACCCGGTGCTCGCTACCCGTGCCCACACGCCGCCTTCTTGCTTCAGCATAACCAACGATCCCGAACGGTTATTTTTGCGCCGCCGGCGGGTAGTGACTGGGGTAGGCGGCGCGCGCCACGCCGGAGTCGATGGCCGCCTGCGCCACCGCCTGCGGCACCACGTCGATCAAGCGCGGATCGAGCGGCTTGGGAATGATGTACTCCGGCCCGAAGGCCAACCGGTCGAGCCGGTAGGCCTTGAGCACCTGCGACGGTACCGGCTGGTGCGCCAGCGCCGCCAGGGCGTGCACCGCGGCAATCTGCATTTCGCGGTTAACGCAATCGGCGCGCACGTCCAGGGCCCCTCGGAAGATGTACGGAAAACCGAGGACATTATTGATCTGATTGGGATAATCGGAGCGTCCGGTCGCCATGATCAGATCGTTACGAGAACTGTGGGCAAGTTCCGGCTGTATCTCCGAGTCGGGATTCGAAAGCGCGAACACGATCGGTTTGGGCGCCATCGCTCTCAGCATGTCCGCTGTCACCAGGTTCGCCGCCGACACTCCGATGAAAACGTCGGCGCCGGTCATGGCGTCCAGGAGCGTGCGTTTGTCCGTGGTATGGGCAAAGCGTTCCTTGTAGATGTTGAGGTCGCGACGTCCCGGGTGCACCACGCCCTTGCTGTCCACGACGGTGATGTTTTCCGGCCGAGCGCCGAGCGCGATGAGCAGTTGCATGGAGGTGAGGCCGGCGGCGCCGGCGCCGAGGCAGGCGATCCGCGCGTCGCTGATATTCTTGCCCTGCAATTCCAGCGCGTTGAGCAGCCCGGCGGTGATGATGACCGCGGTGCCGTGCTGGTCGTCATGGAATACCGGAATATCGAGACGCTGCTTAAGCGCCGCCTCGATGATAAAGCAGTCGGGCGCGGCGATATCTTCCAGATTGATGCCGCCGAAGGTCGGGGCGATGGCGACCACGGTGTTGATGAACTCTTCCGCCGTCGCGGCATTGATTTCGATGTCGAAGACATCGATGCCGGCGAAAATCTTGAACAGCACGGCCTTGCCTTCGAGCACCGGTTTTGCGGCGAGCGCCCCGGTATTGCCCAGACCGAGTGTGGCGCTACCGTTGGAAATCACCGCCACCAGATTGCCCTTGTTGGTGTAGCGATAGGCGGCGTTCGCATCCTGCACGATGGCGCGCACCGGCTCGGCCACGCCGGGCGTATACGCGAGCGCGAGATCCTGCTGCGTGGTGCAGGGCTTGGTGGATTGGATGCAGATTTTGCCGGGCCGCGGTAGCGCATGATAGTCGAGGGCGGCGTTCTTCAGGTCGCTGGACATGGGCAGGTTTTCTTCAAATAGGTTTCATTCGGGCGGCCGCACCACTCTCAGGTCAGGCGTACTAGCATCGCCGGGTGGCCGATGCCCATGTGCAGCCGTCCATTCTGCGCGCTTATCCAACCACGCGCCACGATTTGCGCGCCGCGCCATTCCTCCGCCCGCCCGTGGAAATATCGCGCCCAGTCGGCATGTCCGATGCGCAGCGCGAAGTGCGGGCCCATATCCAGGTACACGAATTTGGCGCTGCGCACGAAGCGGAAACCGGTGTGCGCGTCGGTCAGCGAATCGACGGCTGCCGGCGCATAGTAGGGGTGTCCCCACAGGCCGCGACGCGCCTTGCGGGCCTGCTCCTCGGCGGCTTGATGACGGGCAAGCTGCGCGATGTTGGGCGGAATGGCGACAGCCGCGGCCAGTCCTTCCCTTAAAAGAACTTCTTCCACGCTGGTGTCGTCGGGCAGCACAAGATGAGCGAGCCAGCGGCCGTAGCGGTCGCGTTGCTCGTCTTCCAACACCAATCGCACCGCCTTGCCTTCGGCCAGACCACGCAGCCGGTCGCGCGCGGCGGCGGCCAATGGCTCGTCCGGCTGGCCGTCTTTACCGAACTCCGGGGCGTTGATGCCGATGAGCCGCACCTGGCGCTGGCCGGCCAGGACCACGCTGTCGCCGTCCAGCACCTGCCGGACCGTGAGCCTTTCGGCCGCGGCCAGCGGCGAAAGGAACAACGCGACAACGAACAGGGAGGCTGCAGGGAGGCGCCGATGACGCAACCCGGAATGCAAAAAGGCGCCGGGTCGCGGCGCCTGATGCGGGATTCGGACGAACGGCGGCACTTTTACTTCTTTACGCCCATGCCGTACTTCTGGCGGAATTTGTCCACCCGCCCGCCGCTGTCCACGACCTTCTGCTTGCCGGTAAAGAACGGGTGACAGAGCGAGCAGACTTCGATGCCGAGGTCCTTACCCAGGGTGGAGCGGGTGGTGAAGCTGTTGCCGCACGCGCAGCTGACCTTGATTTCCTTGTACTCGGGATGGATACCGTCTTTCATATTCATAACCTCAATTTCTTGGCCCCGATTGCCGATCGCGAGCGGAAAGGCCGGGGATGCTACGCAAAAATTCATCGTCTTGCAAGGACCAGCCCGTATATCAGCTACTTTTGAGCGGGCGTGCTTTCCCTGGATCGGCCGGTGTCGGGAATCAGCGCTTCATGGAATCGAAAAACTCGCCGTTGCTCTTGGTGGCGCGCATTTTATCGAGCAGGAATTCGGAGGCTTCGATCTCGTCCATCTGGTGCAGGAGTTTTCGCAGGATCCAGATTTTCTGCATGTCTTCCGGATTGAGCAGCAACTCTTCGCGGCGCGTGCCGGAGCGGTTGATGTTGATCGACGGGTAGCTGCGTTTCTCGGCCAGGCGACGGTCGAGGTGGATTTCGGAGTTGCCGGTGCCTTTGAATTCCTCGTAGATCACGTCGTCCATCTTCGAGCCGGTGTCGATGAGCGCGGTGGCCAGAATGGTGAGGCTGCCGCCCTCCTCGATGTTACGCGCCGCGCCGAAAAATCGTTTGGGCCTTTGGAGCGCGTTGGCGTCGACACCGCCGGTGAGCACCTTGCCGGAGGCCGGCACCACGGTGTTATAGGCGCGCGCCAGGCGTGTGATGGAGTCGAGCAGAATCACCACGTCTTTCTTGTGCTCGACCAGGCGCTTGGCCTTTTCGATTACCATTTCCGCGACCTGCACATGGCGGGTGGCCGGTTCGTCGAAGGTGGAGGACACCACCTCGCCGCGCACCGAGCGCTGCATTTCGGTCACTTCCTCCGGGCGCTCGTCGATGAGCAGCACAATCATCACCACGTCCGGGTAATTGGCGGTAATCGCGTGTGCGATGTTTTGCAGCATTACGGTCTTGCCGGCCTTCGGCGGCGAAACGATCAGGCCGCGCTGGCCGAGGCCGATGGGCGAGATCAGGTCAATAACGCGCGAGGTGAGGTTCTCGCTGGAGGCGTTGTCGCGCTCGAGCCGCATGCGCTTGTTCGGGTGTAGCGGCGTCAGGTTCTCGAACAGGACCTTGTTCTTGGCCTCCTCGGGCGCCTGGAAATTAATCGCATCGACCTTAAGAAGAGCGAAGTAGCGCTCGGATTCTTTGGGCGGGCGGATGGTGCCGACCACGGTGTCGCCGGTGCGCAGGTTAAAGCGCCGGATCTGCGAGGGCGACACATAGATGTCGTCCGGCCCGGCCAGGTAGGAGCAGTCGGCGGAACGCAGGAAGCCGAAGCCGTCCTGCAGGATCTCCACCACCCCTTCGCCGGTGATGTCCTCGCCCTTGCGCGCCTGGGCCTTGAGCAGCGCGAAAATCAGGTCCTGCTTGCGCATGCGGCTGCCACCTTCAAGCTCCATGGTGACGGCCATTTCAACGAGTTCGGTGGGGGTCTTGCGTTTGAGTTCAGTGAGATTCATGAGGAATAGATGGTTGAGATTGCGACGCCATGCGGGACATGGGCCATGCCCCTGTAACGGGGCGATACGACGAAAGGATTTTTGGGGTGCTACGACAGGATTCAGGTCACTACTGAGAAGAACCATAGCACCGCTACCGCACGGCGTCCAGCCGGGAAATAGCGGGATAAGCCTGTCGGTACGATGGCTTTTAAAGATTACCGTCGATGAACGCGGCCAGCTGCGATTTCGACACGGCGCCGACCTTGGTGGCCTCGACCTGGCCGTTCTTGAACAGCATCAGGGTCGGGATGCCGCGGATGCCGTACTTGGGGGGAGTCTGGGGGTTCTCGTCAATATTGAGCTTGGCGACCTTGAGCTTGCCGGTGTATTCACCGGAGATCTCTTCGAGCACCGGCCCGATCATCTTGCACGGACCGCACCATTCGGCCCAGAAATCCACAAGCACCGGACCCGGCGCCTTTAGCACCTCCTGTTCGAACGATGTATCGGTTACATGGTTAATGCCAATGCTCATAATCGCGTACTCCGCGTTGTTCTGATGGGGTGGGCCGAACAGAGGCGGGTTATTTGAGCGGAATCGTTGCGGTATTGCAAGCGCGCAACCCGTATATTCCGCATGTCTATCCTGATTTGCATGCCAATTCCAGCGAAATTCTGTTATTCTGCGTGCAACGCAATGGCCGCCACCCATCTCACCGAAACCGCCTTCGCCGACTTAAGGCTCCCAGAAAGCCTGTTGGCCGGGGTCCGCGAGGCCGGTTTCGACCGCTGCACCCCGATCCAGGCTGGAACCCTGCCGATTGCTCTGGCCGGGCGCGACGTCGCCGGTCAGGCCCAGACCGGCACCGGTAAAACGGCCGCGTTTCTGCTCGCCGCCTTCGCCCATCTGCTGGCCCACCCGGCCAATCCTGCGCGCAAGCTCACCAGCCCGCGCGCCATCATGCTGGCCCCGACCCGCGAACTCGCCATCCAGATTCACAAGGACGCACTGGTGCTCGGCAAACACACCGGCTTCAAACTCGGCCTGGTTTACGGCGGCACCGGCTACGACACCCAGCGCAAAATGCTGGAAGACGGCGTGGACGTGCTGATCGGCACGCCCGGGCGCATCATCGATTACTTCAAGCAGCATATCTTCGACCTTAAGTCCGTGCAGGTCATGGTGATGGACGAAGCCGACCGCATGTTCGACCTCGGCTTTATCAAGGACATACGCTTTCTGCTGAACCGCATGCCACCGCCGACCGAGCGCCTCGGCATGTTGTTCTCCGCGACCCTGTCCTACCGGGTGATCGAGCTCGCCTACGAGCACATGAACACCCCGGAACTGGTGAAGATCGAGTCCGACACGGTTACCGTCGACCGCGTCACCCAGGTTTTGTACCACACCGCGAACGAAGAAAAGCTGCCGCTGCTGGTGGGGCTCCTGCGCCACATGGACCCGCACCGTTCGCTGGTGTTCACCAACACCAAGGGTGCGGCCGAGCGCGTGCGCGCCTGGCTGCGGGCCAACGGTTTCAATGCCGAGGTGATCTCGGGCGACGTACCGCAAAACAAACGCGAGCGCCTGCTCGGCGATTTTCAGTCCGGTGAGTTGCCGATCCTGGTCGCGACCGACGTGGCGGCGCGCGGCCTGCACATCCCGGACGTGTCGCACGTGTTCAACTACGACCTGCCGCAGGATGCAGAGGATTACGTGCACCGCATCGGCCGCACCGCACGCGCCGGCGCCTCCGGCGATGCGGTCGGGTTCGCCTGCGAGGAGTATTCGTTCTCGCTTCTGGATATTGAGCAGTTCATCGGGTTCAAAATCCCGGTCACGCGCATTACCCCTGAGCTTTTGCCCAAGCTCACGCCGCCGCCGCGCGGCGAGCTGCGCGAGCGGGCACGCGAGCACGAACTTGCACGTACTGGTGGCCGCGGCCGGCGCGAGGAACGCAGTGGCCGACCGCCACAGCGCGGCCGCCCCGTGGCGCACCCGCACGCCGCCGCGCGACGCGAAGAGCGGCCGGTTGCGGCCAGGGCGCAGGATGAGAAACCGGCGGTACGGGCCGCGGTAGTTCACTCGCCGGAACCGGTCGTCGCGCGCCCGGTGATGGAACGTCCCAAGAGCGCCCGCCCGGGGGCATACACCCGGCGCAAACCCGAGACCCCGGTGATCGGCTGACCTGTAGTTTGCGATACGCAAGCCGCTCGCGCACATCCCTCACCCAAGAAAAGCAAGCCTGCACAAAAATTACCATTCTCGGAGGACAACATGGCCCGCATGATCCTGCCTGACGGCAAAGAGCACACCGAGTTTAATTTCATTGAGGCACGTCTGCGCAGGCTTGGCATCGTGCTCAAGCGCTGGCCGGCGCCGGAGAATGCGCACGCGCGGAAGCTGCTCGCGCAACAGGCGTTGAACGATACCGAGAAGGAGGAGTTGCTCAAGAGCGTGGACAACCGCTTCGAGGAACTGAAGCGCGAGAAGGGCTACGCCACGCGCGACATGATCGTGATCCACGAAGCCATTCCGGGGCTGGCCGACCTGCTCGCCAAGTTCGACAAGATTCACCTGCACACCGACGACGAGGTGCGTTATATCCTCGCGGGCAAGGGCTACTTCGGTTTCGTCGAACCGGACGATAACCAGTTCCTGCTTGAAGTCGCGGCCGGCGACTACATCAATGTGCCGGCCAACACCGAGCACTGGTTCGAGATGAAGGACAGCCAGCGCATCAAGGCCGTGCGCTATTTCATCGACACCAAGGGTTGGACGCCGGTCTACACCCAGCGCGCGATGGCATTCGGCTAAAATGGCTATTCTGGTTTATCTATAAGTCTCATCAGGCCATACAGCCAATATGCCCACCATCACCAGCAACGAAGATCTGCGCCTGCTTGCGAAGCGGCGCGTGCCGCGCGCCATTTTTGAATACGCCGACGGCGGCGCCTACGACGAAGCCACGCTGCGCGCCAACCGGGCCGATCTCGACGAAATAAAACTTCGTCAGCGTGTGATGATCAACGTGGATAAGCGCTCGCTGCACACGCTGCTGGTGGGCGAGAACGCCACGATGCCGGTCGCCATTGCTCCGCTTGGCCTTACCGGGTTGATGCACGGCGGCGGTGAAATTCATGCGGCGCGCGCGGCCGAAGCATTCGGCATTCCGTACACATTGAGCACGATGTCCATTTGTTCGATCGAGGATGTCCGGGCCGCCGTCACGAAACCATTCTGGTTCCAGCTGTATGTGATGCGCGACCGTGACTTTGTCGCGTCGCTGATCCAGCGCGCGATCGCCGCTCAATGTTCCGCGCTGGTGCTCACAGCGGATTTGCAGATTCAGGGGCAACGCCATCGCGACCTCAAGAACGGCCTGTCGGTGCCGCCGCGTCTGACCTTGCGCAATGCACTCGACATGGCCACAAAACCGGCCTGGGTGCTCAAAGTCTTGCTGGGCCCGCGCCGGACGTTCGGCAATCTGGCGGGGCTCAATCGCGGCGGGAACAATCTCAGCACGCTCTCGCAGTGGATCGCCAGTCAATTCGATCCCGCCCTGAGCTGGAAGGACGTCGCCTGGGTGCGCAAGCTCTGGCCCGGCAAACTCATAATCAAGGGCATCCTGGATGCCGACGATGCACGTCTTGCGGTAGACACCGGCGCGGATGCAATCGTGGTATCGAATCACGGCGGGCGGCAGCTCGACGGCGCACCGTCGTCGATTGCCGCGTTGCCGGGAATCGTGGCGGCCGTCGGCGACCGGACTCAGGTGTTATTCGATGGCGGCGTGCGCAGCGGCCAGGATGTATTCAAGGCCATGGCGCTCGGCGCACAGGGCACCATGGCCGGCAAGGCGATCCTTTATGGTTTGGGCGCCATGGGACAAGCCGGCGTGCGCACCGCGCTGGAGTTGATCCGTAATGAGCTGGATGTGACCATGGCGCTTACCGGCACGCGCGACGTGAAGGAGATCGGGCCGCACAAGCTCTGGAGCAGCGCGCATCCCCAATAGGTCAGCACGTTGAACGCCTGGCGCAAGCTCTTTGTGGCTGACTGAAAGGCCATCCATGCTGCTTCGAATCTTCGGCATCGTCTTTCCGGTTTTCGCCGTCGTCGGCATCGGCTATCTGTACAGCCGCTGGCGCCGTCCGGACATGGGCGCGGCCAACCAGCTCAACATGATCGTGTTGCTGCCGGCGCTGATCTTCGGCGTGCTGTCCGGCAAGGACTTTAACCTCGGCCAGTACGGCACTCTCGCGCTGGCTGCCGCCGTGGTGGTGCTCGGCTCCGGTCTGCTCGCCTGGCCGGTGGCGCGTCTCGCGCGCGTCCCGGTCAAAACCTTCGTGCCGCCGATGATGTTCACCAACTCCGGCAACATGGGGCTGCCGCTGGCGGTGTTCGCCTTCGGCGAGCAGGCGCTGCCGATCGCGGTGGTGCTGTTCATTGTCGAAAACGGCCTGCATTTCACGCTCGGCACCTGGATGATGGATCGTCGCGCGCACTGGTCGCAGGTGCTGAAGCAGCCGATTGTTATTGCCACCCTGGCCGGCATCGCCTTCGCCTTATTCGGTTGGAGCTTACCGAGGCCGGTCGGCGCATCGATTGAACTGCTCGGTCAGGCCTCCATCCCGCTGCTGCTGTTCTCGCTGGGCGCACGGCTGACGAGTGTGGACTTGCGTGAATGGCGCATCGGCGTGCTCGGCGCCATCGTTTGCCCGCTCACCGGGGTGCTGATGGTGCTCGCGCTGCTGCCGTTCCTGACGCTCACGCCCCAGCAGCAGGCCATGCTGATTGTGTTCGGTGCGCTGCCGCCCGCGGTGCTGAATTTTCTGGTGGCCGAACAATACCAGCAGGAGC
>CAYJBG010000026.1:0-18140 GCA_964368085.1 uncultured Acidiferrobacterales bacterium
GGCTCTCTTTCTTTGTGCCTCAGATAGGACATTACTAATACAGGTATCAATAGTTGTTCCGCAGGTTGAACTTTATCGAAGCGCCCCCGGTCTCAGCTTCAGGACGTATTCATTTATGTCCTGCCCGCTTACCCTCCCTGAGCGGGTAAATTCCGGATCCCAAGTCCGGAATTACTTAAGTGCCCCGGAAGCTCTCCCCTTGTTTCCGGGGTTTTTTTTGTCCGTTGGGCCGGCGATTCCGAGCCATGCCGCGACCGCCGCCCGCGCCTCTTCAACGCCTTCCCCGCTCAGGGCCGAAAACAACTGGGCGTTCGCGCCAGCGCCTTGTTTTGCCAGATGCGCACGCACCCGGCGTAGCGTGGCGAGGCGGTCGTTCTTGTTGAGCTTGTCGCTTTTACTCAGGAGCACGTGCACCGGCAGTCCATTTTCGGCGCAGAATTCAAGCAATGCTTCGTCGTAGCCGGTGAGCGGATGCCGGCAGTCCATAATCGACACCACGCCGCGCAGGGACTGGCGATCATGCAGATAATTACCGACCATTTCGTCCCATTCGGCGCGCACCTCGCGCGCCACGCGCGCGTAGCCGTAGCCGGGCAAATCGACCAGCCGGAAAATCGCTCCCGTGGTGTCGATGGCGAAGAAGTTAATCAACCGCGTGCGCCCCGGGGTCTTGCTGACGCGCGCCAACCCCTTGCGGCCGGTAATGATATTGAGGGCGCTCGATTTACCGGCATTGGAACGGCCGGCGAACGCCACCTCCGCGCCCTGGTCCGGCGGCAGGTGCGCGGCGTTCGGGGCGCTCAGCAGAAAGCGCGCCTGACGCAGGACATCGACGGGTAAAATTGACCTCACGGCAGGCTCTTGGTATATAGGGCGGCGCCAAACGGGTCTGGTTGCAGCGGTGTTTTCCGGCTTCAGTGTAACACTGCACGGTTTGGCCGCCGCACCAGACCGGGCCGGTCGCATCCAGACAACTCTCATAAGGGGATAAGTCGATGAAGAAGCTGATTTCGCTCGCCGTGCTCATGGCATTAGCGGGTGCGGTGAGCAGCGAGGCCGCAACGAACGCCGCCGCCGGCCAAGCCAAGTCCGCGGTGTGCGCCGGTTGTCACGGTGTGGACGGCAACAGCGCCGCGCCGAATTTCCCGAAACTCGCCGGCCAGGACGCGCGCTACCTCGCCAAGCAACTCGCGGACTTCAAGTCCGGGGCGCGCAAAGACCCGGTCATGATCGGCATGGCGGCCGGACTTTCCAAAATGGACATGGAGAACCTGGGCGCTTACTATGCCGGCCAGAAGGCCCGACCCGGAGTGGCGAGTTCCGATACTGCGGCCCTCAAAAAAGCCGAGCGACTGTACCGCGGCGGTGACGCCAAATCAGGCATCTCCGCCTGCATGAGTTGCCACGGCCCGTCCGGCCACGGCATTCCGCCGCGTTTCCCGGCGGTTTCCGGTCAGCACGCCGCCTACACCCAGAAGCAGCTATTGGACTTTAAGGCCGGTACGCGCAGCAACGACAGTGAGACCATGACCCGCATCGCGTTCCGCATGTCCGGGGCCGAGATCAAGGCCGTTTCTGAGTATATGGCCGGCCTGCACTGAAGGCTCTCACCCCCGGGCGGCATCTGTCGCCCGGGTCTTTGTGCCCTAATTCACCAAAGATTTCCGGTTCATTTTCGTCACCCTGCCCCGGTGTCGGCAGGCTGTGCCCCTGCGCGTCACTACCCACGGCCGCTTGGCCATTCGTCGCCGATGAGGGAAATTGACGTTCGTTATTCCACATCAATGGGTTAGTCCTATTTTTGTCGGCTTGGCACAGGCGTTGCAAAGACTTAGGGCAAAGGGGCAAGTCCCCGAATCCGATAACCCAGCCGGTCCGCCGGGGTTTGTAGAGGGAAGCAACCATGTTGAGTCACATTGTGAGTCTGGTAAGTACCTACGAACAGTCCCACGGGGTGCGCCCGAACCTGGTGTTCATGAACGAGACCCACTACAGCTACCTGCGCGAAGAACTGCCGGGTGTGCGCGACCACGACGACGTGACCAGCATCATCGGTGTGGACATCGCGCTCAGCGACGAGGCGCTACGCCCGCATGTGGCGACCGTCACCTTCGGGGGCAACCATATTCTGTCGAGCTGAGGGGTACATCGGCCGAAAACGATTTGTGTGGGGTGTGTGAAATATTTTGGCCGGGGCAACCCGGCCTTTTTTTGTGCCGGGTTCCCAATTCATCTACAAAACAAACGCACCGCCGTGGTCAGCCACGGCGGTGCGTTTGTTTTTCTCAGGGCCGGGTCACCGCGTAAAGGTTGGTCACATCGGTGCTGGTCAGAAGCTGATTAAATACCCGGACATCGTCGATGTTGCCCTGGTAAAGGTAACTAAGAACGCCAGCAAGCATTCCACAGCCCACATAGAGCTTGCTGGGCGTCGCCGTGTTAATCGCCGCAGTCACGTTGGAGAACGACACATTGTTTCTATAGGCATAAACGGTTGTTGCCGTATAACCGATGACCCAGTGCTCCCAGCTCGAAGTTACCGTCGTTGTAGTTGGAACATCCGCTGCACCCCCAAGCCAGACAGTCCAGATGTTGCCCACGCCGTTCTCAGTAGCGCCAAAGTTAGAGCCATTCGCACCATCACCCCAGGCAAAGGCTGCGCGCCGTGTGCCAGCCGGCGTATTGGAAGACTGAACCCAGAAACTCACGGATCGGTCGGAGTTGCCGCTAATACCCACATTGGTGGCAGATTGCAGGCATTGCGGGATGGCGGGGTTAAAGTTGTAAGCACTGCCCGCATGGCTGAAGCGATCGGAAGTCACGGTCGGAAGCGCAAGGCCCGGAATCGTAGCGTCGACGGCTACCGCGAGATTATTGGCCGTTGTCGTAATGTCATTCGTGTTTCCACTAAATGGGTAGTAAGAAACCTGACCGGTATGGAAATACTCACCCAGCGGTTCATACAGGGCCTTATTCCCGTCCTCGTCCAGAACCACGATGTTGATGTAGTACGCATTGCCCGCGGAGATACCGGAACTAATCGTAAAGCTGCTGGCATCGGTGAGTGTCTGCACCAATGTTCCGGCTTCGACCTCGCCAAGGGTGTCAAAACTTTGATAGGCCGGGTTCGGACCAGACACATAGACCTTGTAAACCAGCGCAGAAGCGCTGCTGTTGCTGTCCGTGGCCTTGACCCAGGACAAGGTAACGGAAGTCGGGGTAATGGCCGTGGTCGTAATCACGGGAGAGGCTACAACCGGGTCGTTGATGTCGCCGCAGCCCGTTACAAGTAGCGGGGCGCAGAGAAGCAGGCTGAGATGGAAGTGGTTGCGCATGACGGCTTTCTCCTCAACCAAAAAATAAATGTATCGATGCCCCGGCCGGCCGGAAAAACCGTGCCCAATTCGCGTGGGGCTACAGTACCCAGCCTAGCAGCGCGCTTGGCAGATTCCCAGATTCAAGCGAAATCCGTCCTGGGCCGGGTCATTTAAGTCTGGTAAACACACGCCCTGCGGCGGCCACGGTCGCGGCGATATCGGCGTCGCTGTGCGCGCTCGACACGAACCCGGCTTCGTAGGCGGACGGCGCGAGGTACACGCCTTCGGCCAGCATTCCGTGAAAAAATTGCTTGAAGCCTTCGATGTTGCAGGCGGTGGCTTGCTTGTAACTCGTGACGCGTGCATCGCTTGTGAAGAAGAAACCGAACATGCCACCGACCACGACGGTGGTGAGCGGAATGCCGGCGCTCTTGGCGTGTTCGCGCAAGCCATTCATGAAGGCCTTGGCTTTTGTTTCGAGGTCGGCATGGAAGCCGGGTCGCATCACTTCTTTCAACGTGGCGAGTCCGGCCGCCATGGCAACCGGGTTGCCGGAGAGCGTGCCGGCGTGAAAAATCGGGCCGTCGGGTGTGATGCGGTCCATGATGTAGTCGCGCCCGCCGAAGGCGCCGACCGGCAGGCCGCCGCCGATCACTTTGCCAAGGGTGGTGAGATCCGGCTTCACCTTATAGAGCTCCTGCGCGCCGCCGAGCGCCACGCGAAAGCCGGTCATCACTTCGTCAAAAATCAACAGCGCACCGTGCTGCATACACAACTCGCGCAGGGTCTCGAGGAATCCCGGTACCGGCGGGATGCAGTTCATGTTACCGGCCACCGGCTCGACCATGACGCATGCGATTTCGCCGCCGATCTTGCCGAAAGTGGTGCGCAACTGCTCGATGTTGTTGTAGTCGAGAGTGAGGGTGAGTTCCGCAAGCGCCGCGGGCACGCCGGGCGAGGACGGCACGCCGAGCGTGAGCGCACTCGAACCCGCCTTCACCAGCAGCGAATCGCCCGAGCCGTGGTAGCAACCTTCGAACTTGATGATCTTGTCGCGCCCGGTGAAGCCGCGCGCCAGGCGAATCGCGCTCATGGTCGCCTCGGTGCCGGAACTCACCATGCGCACCTTTTCGATGGACGGCATCAGCTGCCTGAGCAGTTCCGCCATTTCGGTTTCGATGGCGGTCGGTGCGCCGTAGCTCATGCCGGTGGCGGCGGTGTCGCACACCGCCTTCACCACGGCCGGGTGCGCGTGACCGAGAATCGCCGGGCCCCACGAGCCGACGTAATCGATGTAGCGATTACCGTCGACATCGAACAAATACGCGCCTTCAGCGCGTGCAAAAAACACCGGCTCGCCGCCGACCTGCCTGAAGGCGCGCACCGCCGAGTTCACGCCACCGGCGATGGATTTTTTGGCGCGGGTGAATTGCTCGTGGGAGGTTTTAGTTTTATAAGCCATGGCGACTCGCGAGTTCCTGTAGGTTGGGCTGAACGCAGTGAAGCCCAACGGGTGTTGATTGTCGGGGTTCGCAGGCTCATCCCAACCTACGTTTTACTGAACAACGACGCATAGCGTTCGGCGGCGGCCCGGATATCCGTCTGGCCGAACACGCCCTCGATCGCCGCCAGCGCATCGGCCCCGGCCTCGATCAATATGCCGCCATTTTCCGGCGTGATGCCGCCGATGGCAACGACCGGAATTTTCAATGCGCCGCGCGCCGCGCGCAACAATCCGGGCGCGGCCTGCAGCGCCCGCGGTTTGCTGCGCGACGGGAAGAACCGGCCAAAGGCCACGTAATCGGCGCCCGCGTCTTGCGCCGCCCGGGCGCGCGCCAACTCGGCGTAGCACGACACACCGACGAACGCCGTATTGCCGAGCGCCGCGCGCGCCTTACCGATCTCCGGGTCGTCGCGGCCTATATGTACGCCCGATGCCCCAACGGCGACGGCCAGTGCGACGTCGTCGTTGATGAGAAATGGCACATCCCGTTCGCGGCACAAGGCATTGAGCCCGCGGGCGACCCGCTCACGGGTCGCGGCGTCGCTGGTCTTGTCGCGGTATTGGATGACGCGTGCGCCACCGTCGAGCGCGGCGCGCACCGCCGACACGACGTTGCCGGCATCGAGGTAAGCGCTGTCGGCGATCGCATACAGGCCGGCAATGCGCGGCGCGCGCAGGCGCATCAGTGCAGCGGCTCGTCGGCCGGGTCGTCTTCCTCGCGCGCCCAATACAGGCGGTCCGGCAGGTGCTGGCCCATCCCCAGGCGTGCGCCGTGTGCGAGCGCGTGCCAGGTGAAGTCCTGCGCCTCGGTCACGGCTTCGAGCACGTCGATGTCGTGCGCCAGGGTTGCGGCGCAGGCCGCGGCCAGGGTGCAGCCGGAGCCGTGGTAGGTGTGCGGCAGACGTTCCCAGTGAAAGGTTTCCAGCAGCCGGCCATCTCCATACAGGCGGTTCACCACCTCCGGCGTGGTTTCGTGAGTGCCGGTCACGAGCACGAATTCGCAACCCGTGGCCAGGACCGCCTGCGCGGCGGCGTCGATGTTGTCCGCATCCGGCGCCAGACGCAAAACTTCCAGCGTGTTGGGCGTGAGCAGCGCGGTCTGCGGCAGCAGCAACACCGACATGGCCTCGACCAGCGTGTCGTCGGTCAGCGGGTCGCCGCGCCCGGAAGTCAGTATCGGATCGAGGACCAGCGGAATATCCGGGTAGTCGTGGAGAATCCCGGCGAGCGCGGTGACGTTGTCGGTGCTGCCGAACATACCGGCCTTGATGACCGCCACCGGCATGTCTTCGAGCACCGCGCGCGCCTGCGCAATCACCATGCCGGTCTCGACCGGCGTGTAGTGCTTGACGCCCACCGTGTCCTGCACGGTGAGCGCCGTCACCACCGGCGCCGGGTGGCAACCGAGACTGACCAGCGTTTCGATATCGGCCTGTAGGCCGGCGCCGCCGGTCGGGTCGTTGCCGGCAAACACCAGGACTACGGGACGGTTGTTGGGCCTCATGGCGATTCACCCGAGTGCAGTACGAGGTCGGTGAGTGCGCGTATCAAAAGCGGGTGCGTGTTGAGCGCGGGCACGACGCGATAATGCGCGATCCCGGTTTGCTTCGCCAGCGCCGCGTACTGGATGCCGAGTTCATACAGGGTTTCGCTGTGGTCGGAGACGAACGCGATCGGGTAAACGAGCATCTGCCGGACGCCGGCCGCGGCCTTTTGTTTGATGACCTCTTCGGTATAAGGACGCAGCCACTCAAGCGGCCCGACGCGGCTCTGGTAACAGAGCGTCGTGTGCGGCCAGCCGAGCTTGGCGCGCAGCGCCTCGAAGGTGGCGCGAATCTGCTGTTCGTAGGGGTCGCCGCGCTCGATCAGTTTCTTCGGCAGACCGTGCGCCGAGAACAGCAGCTCGATGTTCGCCGGGTTCGGATCGGGCAATGCGCGCGCTTCGCGCCGGATGTCCTCGACAATCGCCTGCTGGTAGTCGGCGTGCCCATACCACTCGCGCACCAGGCGTGTGCGCGGATGGTAATTTTGACGTGCGCAGGCGCGCTTGAATTCATTCACCGAGCTGCCGGTGGTGGTGCGCGAAAACTGCGGATAGAGCGGCAGAAAAATCACCTGTGGGTAGCCACGCTGTTTGAACTCGGTCACCACGGCGTCGGTGAGCGGGTGCCAGTAGCGCATGCAGACGAACACGTCGTAGTCACCGTGCGTGCGCAGCGATGTCTCCAGCTTCTGGGCTTGTTTCTGCGTGTTTTCCAGCAACGGCGACTTGCCGCCGATGGCCGCGTAGATGTGGCGCGCCTCGGGCGCGCGCCGGCGCGAGAGCAAACGCGCAAACGGCTTCTGGGTGAGAAAGCCGAGCGGCAGCTTGAAAATGTCCGGGTCGGCGAACAGGTTGAACAGGAACGGCTCGACCGCGGCCAGCGAGTCCGGTCCGCCGAGATTGAAGAGCACAACGGCCGTGCGGTTTTGCATGGATGGCGAAGCCGGTAGGAATACACCGATTCTACCCGACCGCCAGGGATGGCGGGAGTGCCGAGCGCGAAGCCGTCAGTGAATGAGGCTTCCTTCACTGGACAAACGCAGGAGCAGTTTTCCGGCGATGCGGCGTGCGGCCGGAAAACTGCTCCTGCGTTTTCCGCACTTCCGCCATCCATGGCGGTCGCATTTCACGTATTGGCGAAACATGCGAAAATCCACGCGCGTTCCGATGTCCCGTCGAGGAGAAAAATGAAAGCTTATATGTGTGTGATCTGCGGTTTCGTCTATGAAGAAACCAAGGGTGTGCCGGATCAGGGGATTGCGCCGGGAACCAAATGGGAGGACGTGCCGGAGAACTGGACCTGTCCGGATTGCGGCGCGCCCAAGACCGATTTCGAGATGGTGGAGATTTAGGGATCACTTGGGCATGCCCGTGCACTCACTGAGAAACGCTCCCGAAACGAAATTGACGCTCTGCCAGCAACGCAGAGAGCGCAGAGGCGCAGAGGACGCAAAGGGTTTAAATCATAAAAACCAGCGAATTGAATCCTCTGCGTCCTCTGCGCCTCTGCGTCCTCTGCGTATTTTCCGGGGCCGGACATCGCCTTGGCAACGCTTCTCATGGGCGTATGGTTTTATAGCAAAGCCAACCGCCAGGGGAAACAGGCGTGCGTAAAAATAACAATTTTAGAGTGCGGCTCGCGGGCCTGTTTGCACGCCGCGCCGCGCTGCCTGAACGCGATGTTCTGGAATTTGCGGATGCCAGTCTTAGCTATGCCATCCGTGAGAGCGCGCGCCGCCGCACCCTGAGCCTCGAATTGCGCGCCGACGGTTCGCTCACCGTGGCGACACCACGCGGCTTGTCGCTTGCCACCATCCGCGCCTTTGTCGAAAGCCGCCGCGCCTGGATTGAAGCGAAACGCGCGCTGCTTACCCTGCCCGCGTCACCCCGTGTTCTGCCCGAGAACGGCGCGCGCCTGCCTTATCTCGGTACCGAGCTCGCGCTGAACCTTTCCATTGCGCCGTCGCGGCGCGCTACCTGCCGGTGTGAGTCGGGCAGTTTGATTATCAAAGCTCCGCATCACAGGGCGATCCGCCCGGCGATCGAGGCTTGGTACCGGCGCGCCGCCGCGCGCCACGCCGCCGCGCGCATCGCGCACTTTACGCCGCAAGTGGGACGCGCCGCGCGCAAGCTTATGATTCGCGCCCAACGCACGCGCTGGGGCAGTTGCTCGGCGCGCGGCGCCATCAGCCTCAACTGGCGGCTGGTGCAGGCGCCGCCGGAAATTTTCGACTACGTCGTGGTGCATGAGCTTTGCCATCTGCTCGTGCCCGATCATTCGCCGCGCTTTTGGGCCGAGGTGGCCCGCATTCTGCCGGATTGGCGCCGCTGGCGCGCGGAACTGCGGCAATTTGGCCGTTCCCTGTCCTGGTGACTCCATTCGTCCGCCCCGGGCGGTGTTTCCTGCGCGCGGCTGGTTTATTATCCATGCAGATCGACAACGCTACCGGCGACCGCCATGGATGGCGGAAGTGCGGAAAACGCAGGAGCAGTTTTTCCGCCTTAGCGCCGGGGTGCGGCGATTGCTATGCTGATAGAGCACGACTGCGCCGGTAGACGTGCGGTAAGGAACGGCTCTCCATTTCGATACCGAATATACAGGACATACACGCGATGAGCCTCACATGGACCTTGGTGACTCTGGCGGTGATCGGGGGGCTTGCCTATCATCGCGCCCCGCTCTGGCTCTGGTCGGCGCTTGGCCTCCTGGCGCTTGGCGTCGCGATGTACTGCGCTGCGCTTGCTACGGGCGCCCAAGTGGTTTTGTGGTCGGCCTTCGGCGCGCTTGCGCTGCTGCTCAATGTCCCTCTGCTGCGGCGCCAGCTCGTCACGCGGCCGGTGTTCGCGCTGTTCCGGCGCATTCTGCCGGCCATGTCGGATACCGAGCGCGAGGCGCTCGAGGCCGGCACGGTGTGGTGGGAGGCGGAGCTGTTCAACGGCGCGCCGCGCTGGGAAAAACTGTTCGCCGTGTCCAAGGCTCAATTGTCGCCCACGGAGCAGAAGTTTCTCGATGGTCCGGTCGAGGAACTGTGCCGCAAGATCGACGACTGGGACATCACGCATAATCGGCGCGATCTGCCGCCCGAGGTGTGGCAGTACCTCAAGGACAACGGCTTCTTCGGCATGATCATCCCGAAGAAGTACGGCGGTCTCGAATTCTCCGCGCTCGCGCACTCGGCGGTAGTGATGAAAGTCAGCTCGCGCAGCGTGTCGGTCGGCGTCACGGTGATGGTTCCGAATTCACTCGGCCCGGCGGAGCTGTTGCTGCATTACGGCACCGACGCGCAGAAGAATCACTACCTGCCGCGCCTGGCGCGCGGCCGGGAGGTGCCGTGCTTCGCACTCACCGGCCCCGAGGCCGGTTCGGACGCCGCCAGCATTCCCGATCGCGGCGTCGTGTGCCGCGGCGAATTCGAAGGCAAGAAAGATGTGCTCGGCATCCGTCTGAACTGGGAAAAGCGTTACATTACCCTTGGGCCCGTGGCGACGGTGCTCGGGCTCGCGTTCCAGTTGTACGACCCGGACCATGTGCTGGGCGCGCAAGAGGATCTCGGCATCACGCTCGCGCTCATTCCCACCACTACGCCGGGCGTGAAAATCGGCAGCCGTCACAACCCGCTTAACAGCGCGTTCCAGAATGGCCCGAACTGGGGCCACGATGTATTCATTCCGATGGACTGGATCATCGGCGGGCGCGACTGCATCGGCCAGGGCTGGCGCATGCTCATGGACTGTCTGGCCGCCGGCCGTTCGATCTCGCTGCCGGCCCAGGCGACCTCGGCCGGCAAACACGCCGCGCGTTTCGTGGGCGCGTACGCGCGCATTCGCAAGCAGTTCAAGGTCCCGATCGGCCGCTTCGAGGCCATCGAGGAGGCGCTGTCGCGTATCGGCGGGTACACCTACCTGATGGATGCGGCGCGCGTGTTCACCGCGCGCGCCGTCGATCTCGGCGAGAAGCCGGCGGTGGCCTCGGCCATAGTGAAGTATCAGCTCACCGAACACATGCGCCGGGTGGTGATCGACGCCATGGACGTGCAGGGCGGGGCCGGTATCTGTCTTGGACCGAACAACTTCATGGGCCGCGTGTACCAGGCCGTGCCGATCAGCATCACCGTCGAAGGCGCCAACATTCTGACGCGCTCGCTCATCGTCTACGGTCAGGGCGCAATCCGCTGCCACCCCTATGTGCTCAAGGAGATGCGCGCCGTTGGCAACCCGGATCGCGCCGCCGGCCTCGCGGCATTCGACCGCGCGTTCTTCGGCCATGTCGGTTTTGTCATCAGCAACGTGGCGCGCTCCCTGTGGCTGGGCCTGGGCTTCGAACGTTTCGTGCGCGTGCCCATCGATGGCCCCGGCCGGCGCTATGCGCGCCGGCTCACACGCGTGTCGGCCACCTTCGCGCTGGTGTCGGATATTGCGATGCTGACCTTCGGCAGTGCGCTCAAGCGCAAGGAGCGCATTTCGGGACGCTTCGCCGATGTCTTGAGCTACATGTATCTGGCCTCCGCCGCCATCAAGCGTTTCGAGGACGATGGCCGGCCGGCCGAGGACATTCCGCTGCTGCGCTGGTCGTGCGACTATGCCATTCATCAGGCCGAGAAGACCCTGGTGGGGATCATCAAGAACCTGCCGAACGCGTTTCTGCGCTGGCTGCTCGGCGGCCTTTCCTTTCCGGCCGGGCGCCGTTACCTGGTGCCGAGCGACAAGCTGGGTCACGCGGTGGCTTCACTGCTGCTCGAACCTTCGGCGGCGCGCGACCGTCTGACCAAAGGCGTGTACATCACCAACGATCCGGCCGATGTCACCGGCCGCCTGGAAGATGCCCTGCCGAAAGTGATTGCCGCCGAGCCGCTGGAACGCAAGCTCTACAAGCTGGTCAGCGAGAAGCCGATGCTGCACGGCGACCACGAGGGCCAGGTGCGCGAGGCACTGGCGCGCAAACTGATCGACGCGCAGGAGGCCGAGGTGCTGCGCGCCGCACAGATCGCGCGCCGCGCGGTGATTATGGTCGACGACTTTCCGGCCGGTTGAACAATTGCCCCTCTCCCTGGCCCTCTCCCCGCAAGCGGGGAGAGGGGATTTTTCTCCCTCTCCCGCTAGGCGGGAGAGGGTAGGGGAGAGGGTGGGAGGCATGGATTACGAGTAGTACCCAACAGTTTCACGGAGATCGTATGAACCAGCAACGGGTATATGTAGTGGATGGTGCGCGCACGCCGTTTCTCAAGGCGCGCGGCAGTCTCGGCGATTTCAGCGCCACCGACCTTGCGGTAGCGGCGGCGCGCCCGGTGCTGGCGCGCATGCCGTTCGAACCCACGGCGTTCGATGAAGTGATTGTCGGCTGCGTGATCGCCGCGCCGGACGAGGCCAACATCGCGCGCTTCATCGCCTTGCGTCTGGGATGCGGCAAGCGCGTGCCGGCCTATACCGTGCAGCGCAACTGTGCCTCTGGATTGCAGGCAATCTCCAACGCGCGCGAACGCATCGCGCTCGGTCAGGCGCATCTCATTCTGGCCGGCGGCACCGAGGTCATGAGCCGCGCGCCCATCCAGTGGAACGCGGCGATGGTGACCTGGCTGTCGAACATGATGCGTGCGCGCAATGTCATTCAGCGCCTCAGGGCGATCGCCGGCTTCCGTCTCGGCAATCTCAAGCCGGTGTTCACCCTGCTGCTCGGACTCACCGATACGCTGGTCAAGCTCAACATGGGCCAGACCGCCGAGATTGTTGCGCACCGCTTCGGCATAACGCGCGAGCAAATGGATGAATACGCGGCGGCCAGCCACACGCGACTGAGTGCCGCGTTCGACGCCGGCGGCATGAATGACGAGGTGACACACCTGTACGACACACGCGGCAAGGCGTACTTCGAGGACAACGGCCTGCGCCGCGACACCGACATGACGGCGCTCGCCAAACTCAAGGCGGTGTTCGACCGCAAGTACGGCCTGGTGACCTCCGGCAACAGTTCGCAGATTACTGATGGCGCAGCCATGCTGGTCATGGCAAGCGAAGAGGCGGTGAAGAAATATAACCTGCCGGTGCTCGGCGAGCTGCTCGGCGATGCCTGGGCGGGCGTGGAACCGAGCGAGATGGGTCTTGGGCCGGTGCACGCCGTGGCCAAGCTGCTCAAGCAATTCAACCTGAAGATGCAAGACCTGAAGCAGATGGAACTGAACGAAGCCTTCGCCGCGCAGGTGCTCGGCTGTCAGGCGGCCTGGGCCAGCGCCGACTACGCACGCGACGAGCTCGGCCTGAACGAGCCGCTCGGCAAAATGGACCCGGCACGCCTCAACCCGGAGGGCGGCGCGATCGCCATCGGCCACCCGATCGGCGCGAGCGGCGCACGCCTCACCCTGCACCTGCTGCGCGCGCTGCAACGCAAGGGCGGAGGCCTGGGCATCGCGACCCTGTGCATCGGCGGCGGCCAGGGCGGAGCGATGCTGGTGAAGGTTGACGTACAGGGAAGTACTAATGTCGCGGGAGACAGGATGTCGAGAGCGACTGACGCAGCGGGAGGTGCGGCATGAGCTTCCGCCACTGGCGCATCGAAGAAAACCTGAATATCGCCACCCTCACACTGGATGTCGAGGACGCGAGCGCCAACATACTGTCGCATGCGGTGCTCGACGAGTTCGACAAGCTGCTCACCGAGCTCGCCGCCAAGCCGCTGAATGGCGTGATCCTGCGCTCGGCCAAGAGCAGCTTCATCGTCGGCGCGGATGTCACCGAGTTCCGCAATATCAGCGACAGCGCGCGCGCCGCCGATCTGGCGCGCGGCGGGCAGCATATTTTCGAGCGCCTCGCCAAGTTGCCGTTTCCGTCGGTGGCGGTGATTCACGGTCATTGTCTCGGCGGTGGCCTGGAGCTGGCGCTGGCCTGCACCTACCGCGTAGCCCGCGAAGACGAAGCTACGCGCTTTGGGTTGCCGGAAGTGAAGCTCGGCATTCATCCTGGTTTTGGCGGCACGGTGCGCCTGCCGCCGCTGGTGGGCGACCTGAACGCGCTGAATCTCATGCTCACCGGCCGCACGGTCAGCGCGCGCCAGGCGCGCGGCATGGGACTGGTGGACGAAATCGTGCCGGAACGCTATCTGCTGCGCGCCGCGCAGACGCTGCTCGCCAAACGTCCGAAGCCGCGCACCGCCAAATGGTGGCAACGCATCCCGTCGTGGCTGCCGCTGCGAAGACCGACGGCGAAACTCGTCGGACGTGGCGTGCGCGCCAAAGCCAATCCCGAACATTATCCGGCGCCGTATCGCATACTCGATCTGTGGCGGCGCGCCGCCACGCTGGAAGAAGAGGCGCGCTCGCTCGGTGAGATGCTGGTCGGGCGCACCAGCCGCAACCTGGTGAATATTTTCCTGCTCGCGGAGGAGTTGAAACGCCGCGGCAAGAAACACGAGCATCATATTGAACGTGTGCATGTCGTGGGCGCGGGCGTGATGGGCGCGGACATCGCGATCTGGGCGGCAGCGCGCGGCTTCACCGTGAGCCTGCAGGATCGCAACCCGGAGATTCTGGCGCGCGCCATACAGAAAGCCCATGGCTTCTACAAGAAGAAGCTCAAGCAGCCCAGGCTCGTGCAGGAAGCCATGGACCGGCTCATGCCCGATCTGCACGGCGATGGAATGGCGCGCGGCGATTTGGTGATCGAGGCGATTGTCGAAAACGTCGATGCCAAGCGCAAGCTGTTCGCGCAGATCGAGACCCGGGTCCGGCCCGGCGTATTGCTCGCCACCAACACCTCCAGCATTCCGCTTGAAGACATCGCCAAGTCACTCAAAGATCCGACCCGTCTGGTCGGTCTGCACTTCTTCAACCCGGTCGCGCAGATGCAGCTGGTCGAGATCGTGCGCGGTATGCAAAGCTCGGAAGCGGCGCTCAACCGCGCGCGCGGCTTCGCTACAGCGCTCGACCGCCTGCCGCTGGATGTGAAGTCGAGCCCCGGCTTCCTCGTCAACCGAGTGCTGATGCCGTATCTCATTGAGGCGGTGTTCCTCGCCGAAGAGGGCCATGCGCTTGCCGATATCGATGGCGCGGCCACCGACTTCGGCATGCCCATGGGTCCGATCCTGCTAGCCGACACCGTTGGCCTCGACATCTGCCTGTCGGTGGCGGAGGAACTGTCCGGCCCGCTCGGCCTCATGGTGCCGCAGCGCCTGCGCGAGCTGGTGGCGGCCGGCAACCTTGGCAAGAAGTCCGGGCGCGGCTTCTATATCTACGACAAGAAAGGCAAGCTGCTGGATCGCGGCAAGCGCCGCGCCCGGCACGAACCGATCACCGAGCGCCTCATTCTGCGCATGGTGAACGAGGCCGTCGCCTGCCTGCGCGAGGGCGTGGTGGCGGACCTCGACAGCATCGACGCCGGCATGGTGTACGGCACCGGCTTCGCGCCTTATCTCGGCGGGCCCATGCGCTACGCCGAAACGCTCGGCGACGTCGGCATCTGCAGCACGCTGCGGCGCCTGGCGCAGGAGTACGGCAAACGCTTCGAACCGGACGTCGGCTGGACGACACGCGAGATTTTTATCCATCAACTACTGCCAAAGGTGTGACCATGCGCATCATTCCCAAGGAAAACTGGACGCTGACCGATCTTTTTCTCGAACGCGTGCGCCTGAGCCCGCAGGGCAAGGCGTATCGCTGGCTCGACGGCAAAGATTGGGTGGACATGACCTGGAGCGAGGCCGCGGCCGAAGTCGGCCGCTGGCAGGCGGCGCTCGCCAAGGAAAATCTCAAGGCCGGCGAGCGCGTCGGCCTGTGCGCGCGCAACCGTGTCGAGTGGATGTTGTTCGACCAGGCGGCGCTCGGCCTCGGGCTGGTGGTGGTGCCGCTGTTCTACAACGACCGGCCGGACAACATGGCCTATTGCCTCACCGATGCCGGTGCCAAGCTGCTGCTCCTCGAAGACGGCAAGCTGTGGGAGGCGATGCGTGGTCAGGCACAAACCATCGAGCGCGTCGTGTGTCTCAACGATGCACCGAAAACCGACGCCAAGGCGGTGAGCGTGAAGCAGTGGCTGCCAAAAAAAGGCGTAGCACTGCAACCGAGCCCGGCCAAGGCCGGCGAACTGGCGACGCTCGTCTACACCTCCGGCACCACCGGCCGGCCGAAGGGCGTGATGCTGTCGCACCGCAACATCGTCAGCGACCTGCGCGCGGTGCTCGAAGCCGTGCCGGAGATCTGCGATCAGTCACACCGCTTCCTGTCGTTCTTGCCGCTGTCGCACATGTTCGAACGTACCGTGGGCTACTACGTCCCGATGTGCATGTTTGCCGACAGTCAGGTGGTGTACGCGCGCGGCATCACCGAGCTTGGCGAAGACCTGATCTCGCAGAAGCCCAACATTATCGTGAGCGTGCCGCGCATTTTCGAACGTGTGTACGCCAAGATCGAGGCGAACCTGCCGCCCGGCTCCACCAAGCGCAAGCTGTTTGAAAAAACCGTGGACATCGGCTGGAAGCGCTTCAAGAAAGAAGCGAGCCTGACCGATCATCTTCTCTGGCCGATTCTCAATATTCTGGTGGCGAAGAAACTGCGCGCCCGCCTCGGCGGCGAGCTGCGCTACATTTTCCTCGGCGGCGCGGCGCTCGCGCCGCACCTGCTTAAAATCTTTACCGGTGTCGGTCTGACCTTCATTCACGGCTACGGCCTCACCGAGACCTCGCCGGTGCTGGCCTGCAACCGCATGGCCGACAATGACCCGATGTCGGTCGGGCATCCGGTGCCAGGCGTCGAGGTGCGCACCGCCGCAAACGGCGAGCTGCAACTGCGTGGGCCGATCGTCATGCTCGGTTACTGGAACAACCCGGCCGCCACCGACGCGGTGCTGGACAAGGACGGCTGGTTCCGCACCGGCGATATTGTCGAGATATGCGAGGGCCGCATCTACATTCGCGGGCGCGTGAAGGATGTCATTATCCTCAGCAACGGCGAGAAGGTGCCGCCCGGCGACGCCGAGCAAGCCATCGTGCGCGACACGGCGTTCGATCAAGTCATGGTCATTGGCGAAGGCCGCGCGCACCTCGGGCTGCTGGTGGTGAGCAGTGTCGCCGACGAACGCGAGCTGTGCCGCCGCGCCAACGCACAATTAAAGGATTTCCCCGGCTATGCCAAAATCCGCTACCTCGCGCGCGTGAGCGAGCCCTGGACGGTGGAGAACGGGCTGATCACGCCGACCCTCAAGCTCAAGCGCAACAAGATCGAGGAGCGTTACGCAAAAGAGATTGAGGCGATGTACAAGCGCAGCGATCTGTGCGGTTCGGTATAGAAAAATGTAGGGTGGGTTAGCCGCGAATCGGCGTAACCCACCGATCGATATCACGAAAGACCTCGCTATCCCCGCCACCCCCGTTGTAGTAACAAAATACTTGGCATTCGGCCTAGCTGTTACTACAATTTGCAAATGCCCACCTGGGATGAATCCAAACGCCGGCGCAACATCAAGCTACACGGCTTGGATTTCGAGGGGGCTGACGCCATTTGGGACAACTTTACCGTTACCCGCGAGGACATCCGGGAAGACTACGGCGAGAAACGGCTGGTGACGCGTTTGGTCTCCTGAAGGGCGAGGCGGTCGTTCTGGTCCACACCGACCGCAACGACGATATACATATCATCTCATTACGCAGGGCCGAGAAATATGAAGCGCGCTATTACTTTGAAATCGCCAAAGACCACTTCCGCAAGGGCCATTGACCCGGACAACCCTCCTTGGTCGGAGGAGATGCTGGGTCCACCGAAAGGCCGTCGCGGCCGAGGGTCGCAGAAGGCGCCGACGAAAGTCTTAACTACCGTTCGCCTTGATGCGGACGTTATTGCTTTCTTCCGAGCGCAGGGGCGCGGGTATCAAACACGCATCAACGAAGCACTTCGTCGCGTGAAGGAGCGAGGTCTAACCTCGCGCTCAACACGGACGGCGCGCAAGCGCGCCGCCGGTTAGCTCGGCGTTGAGACTGTAGGAAAACCCCTCGACGAGCACAAATTTGCTCCATCGGGAGGCAGCAACAATGTCCAGGATCGGAATAGGAATACCAACAGAAACACGCTACAGCCCACATAACGGGCATTCCCGCATGTTGTTGAGAGCGATGGACACGACAGAGTTTCTATCGCACTGTGTCGCTTCCGCTACATCGGGGCCTGAAAAGGGGCTTTTTCTACAGGCTCGTTAGCCGCTTCTCTATCTATGGGAGTTCGCAGTGTCAGCACCTGTACTTATTCTCCCCGGAATAGGAAACCCAGAGCCGCAACACTGGCAGTCACTTTGGGAGCAATCAAGCTCTGAGTTTGGGCGCGTGCAGCAGCGCGATTGGAACAATCCAGTTTGCGAAGAATGGGGAGCCGCGCTTGAGGTTGCCGCAAAACGTGCTGGGTCTAGCGTAGTCGTGGTTGCGCACAGCCTTGCTTGTTTAGTTGTTGCGCACTGGGCAGCGCAGGAGCACGCGTCAATAAAGGCGGCCTTGCTAATTGCTGTACCAGACCCCACTGGCCCACATTTTCAAAAAGAAGCAATTGGTTTTTCCGTAACGCCCACGAAGCCTTTTGCCTTCCCAAGCGTTGTCGTTGCCAGCACGGACGACCCATATGGAACCATTGAGCATGTCTCTCGCCTTGCTAAGGCGTGGGGCAGTCATCTTGTCAACATCGGAGCTTGTGGTCATATCAATGCAAGCAGCGATCTCGAAACCTGGCCTGATGGATATGAACTACTCTCACAATTTGAACGGTCGGAAACATCGGTAACAAAATAGTCCGGGAACATGGGTTACACCTCG
>CAYJBG010000027.1:0-17885 GCA_964368085.1 uncultured Acidiferrobacterales bacterium
AGATCACCCGCCAGACGCTCGATCTCGCCGCTGAAATGCTGGGCCGTGTCGGAGAAAGCACCGATGTCCCGGCCTAAGACAACGCCGCACACCACCCGACCGCCAGGGAAGTCGGGAGTGCCGGAAACGCAGGAGCAGTTTTCCGGCGACCAGCCGCTGGTGCGTCCGGCGGCGATCGGCGACGTGCCCATCCTCCACCATCTGCTCGAACTCTACGCCGCCAAGGGCAATCTGTTACCACGCACCTTCAGCGAACTCTACCGCCACCTGCGCGATTTCTTCGTCATCGAGATCGGCGGAAAAGTTGTTGTCTGCGGCGCGCTCGAGATTTTTACCGAGGACCTGGGCGAAGTCAGAAGCCTGGTGGTGGACGAAGCGCACGAGCGGCGCGGCCTCGGCCGTCTGATGGTCGAACGCATCGTCGACGAAGCCCGCACCATCGGCCTGAAACGCCTCATGGCGCTCACCTACGTGCCGACCTTCTTCCACAAGCTCGGTTTTGAAACCGTGCCCGTGGACACGCTGCCGGAGAAAGTCTGGGGGGTGTGCGTGAAGTGCTACAAGTACAACCAGTGCGACGAGACGGCAGTGCTGAAAGAACTGAAGACGTGAGCCCGAACTCTGTAGCCCGGATGTAGCGCCAGCGAAATCCGGGAACTATTACCCGGATTCCGTTTCACTCCATCCGGGCTACGTTCACTGTAATTTAAGCCAAGTAGGGTGGGCACGTTACTTGTGCCCACGCAGATTCAAAACAGCGTGGGCAGACGAAAACCCTGTCTGCCCACCCTACCCGGCTGCGACGAGACGGCCGTGTTGAAGGAGCTTCGATAAGAGCGTGTCGCCGATGCCGGCACTGGGGCCCCGCCTGTACGCCAGCCCTCGATCGAGGCGACGGGACATTCACCCCCCTGGACTCGGATACGGCTTACTATTTCGCCGTCGAGTTGACATACCGGCCCACATCCAAAATACTTAACTCATTCATATCCGGCTTGGTGTCGAACAACATGGACTACCGGCACATCATCACCATCGAACCCGGCAAGCGCGGCGGCAAGCCGTGCATCCGTGGCATGCGGATCACGGTGTACGACGTGCTCGACTACCTCGCCGCCGGGATGAGCCAGGAGGAAATCCTCAAGGATTTCCCCTATCTCACCGCTGACGACATCCATGCCTGTCTGAGCTACGCCGCCGACCGCGAGCGCCAGCAACTGGTCTCGAACGCGTGAGACTGCTGTTCGACCAGAATCTCTCGCCCCGCCTGGTTGCCCTGCTCTCCGATGTCTATCCCGGCTGCACGCACGTGCAGTCGGCCGGGCTCGACCGTGCCACCGACGAAACCGTCTGGACGTATGCGCGGGAGCAGGGTTTCACCATCGTCACAAAGGACAGCGACTTTCATGAACGCAGTGTCGTTTCCGGTTCACCGCCCAAGGTCGTCTGGATCCGACGCGGCAACTGTTCGACCACGATGATCCAGGACATCCTGCGCCGCCACGCCGCCGAGATCGAGATGCTTGCCAACGACACTGGCGCCTCCTACCTCGTACTCGTTTAACGGATACTACGACAAGCACCCCGGCACCCTCCGCCGAGGCGCACCATCGGCCTGAAACGCCTCATGGCGCTCACCTACGTGCCGACCTTCTTCCACAAGCTCGGTTTTGAAACCGTGCCCGTGGACACGCTGCCGGAGAAAGTCTGGGGGGTGTGCGTGAAGTGCTACAAGTACAACCAGTGCGACGAGACGGCAGTGCTGAAAGAACTGAAGACGTGAGCCCGAACTCTGTAGCCCGGATGTAGCGCCAGCGAAATCCGGGAACTATTACCCGGATTCCGTTTCACTCCATCCGGGCTACGTTCACTGATTCCACGAACAGGCTACGCATGACGATGCTATTTGTGCCCCGACCGAAATGCCCACACGCACAAACTGCCAGCAACGACCATTGCAACCCAGGAAACCCATACTGGTACGTCGAAACCTCCAACATGCACCGGCCATTGATTCAGAGCCCGCACAGCCTGAAGCAGCGCTATCACGCCGAAGAGCACACCTGAAACGACAACATACTTGTTCGACATTCTCTTCCTCCTATTCAGTTAAGTGACGCCCAACTACTTTTTCGAACACTTGCCGTGCTTCTTCATGCCGTCGCACATGCCGTAGATATGCAGCGAGTGCTCTTCCATCACGAAGCCGGCCTTCTCCGCCACCTTGCGCTGGCGCTCTTCGATGGCCGGATCGTTGAACTCGAACACCTTGCTGCATTCGACGCACACCATGTGGTCGTGGTGACGGCCCTGGTTCATCTCGAATACGGCGCGCCCGCCCTCGAAGTTGTGGCGGATGACGAGCCCGGCCGACTCGAACTGGGTGAGCACCCGGTACACGGTGGCAAGCCCGACTTCCTCGCCGCCGGCGAGCATGTGCTTGTACACGTCCTCGGCGGTCATGTGCCGGGTCTTGGCGTTTTCGAGGATGCCCAGAATCTTGAGCCGCGGGAGCGTGGCTTTGAGGCCGGCTTTTTTGAGATCGGTGCTGTCTTTCATGGCGCTTTTCCTGCGTCGTCGGTCGGCCGGAAAACTGCTCCTGCGTTTCCGGCACTTCCGCCATCCATGGCGGTCGCGCCCATGGCCGGGGACGGCGGCTTGGGATAAGATGGATGCAGTGTAAATCAGACGCGAATAAAATGGTTATGTTTGTGCAGGCTTGCTTTCCTTAACCCACACTTCATGCGGTTTTCTCTCCTAACCATATTACTGCTCGCCGCACTCGTTGCCGGTTGCAACCTGCTTTACAAGCCGGAGGTGCAACAGGGCACCCTGCTCTCGCCGGAAATGCTGGCCAACCTCAAGCCCGGCATGACCAGGCGCCAGGTGCGGCTGCTGCTCGGCAGCCCGCCGGTGAGCGATGTCTTCCACCCGGAGCGCTGGGATTATGTTTATTCCCTGGTCAAGGTGGGAGAAAAAGCCACTCCGCAGCATCTCGCTCTGTATTTCCGCAACGACACGCTGGTGCGCGCCGAAGGCGAGCTTGCGCCGGCGGCGCTCGCCAAACCGGCCAACGACGGAGCCGCAAAAAATACGCCGGGGAAAAACGGCGCAAACGCGCCGCGCTGAAGCCATGGCTCAGTGAGTAGGTTGGGCTGAACGTCGTTTGTGAAGCCCAACGGCAACAGGCGAAGGCAAGCTGCCACGGTAGTTGTGTGGCTACGCTGAGCGGTGAGATGTTGGGCTTCGCAAGCTCAGCCCAACCTACCGAGATCGGCGTCCTTTCTTCGCTTGGGCACGCTGGCGGCGCGCCTCTTTGGGATCGGCAATCAACGGTCGGTAAATCTCCACCCGCTCTCCACCTTGCAGACACTCGTCGAGACTTGCCATCTCGCCGAACACACCGGTGCGGTTGACGCCAAGATCGATCTCCGGAAATTCCTCAAGCAAGCCGCTGGCGCGGATCGCGGCTTCGACGTTGCTGCCGGCCGGCAGGGTCAAGGTCTTGACGACCTGCCGCGTCGGGGTCGCGTACACCACGTCGATATCGATATCAGAATCTGTTTTCATCATTAAATCGGATTTATGGGTGGCGGCAGACACCAAGACTGCCGCGTCAGGCTATTTCACCCGCGCCCGGAAACGCAACTCGAAATAGGCGTTGCTGCCCGCCATGATGCCCTTGGGGTTCAGGCGTATTCGGTTGACGACCGGATCGTAACCGCCGACCGGAACCGGCACATAAGTCCAGGTGGTGCCATTGTCGCTGGAAAAATCAATATCGTCTGTCAGGCTGGCAAGCGAAGTAAAGGTCCAGGTCAGCGTGCTCGTCGGTGTGCCCTGCACGAACACGATCGGTCCGGAGCCGGCGGCGCCCAGATCGCCTACGAACAGATCGGTGTTGGCCGGAATCGGGTCGGTGATGACGGTGGTGTTGTCACTCACCGTGCCCAAGCCGGAGTTAGTAACGCGCAGGTTGTAGAGCACCTCCGCGCCGGGAATGTTTTTTGGATTGGTGGCGCCGTTGACCGGGTCGGAGGTGACGGACACGGTTTTGAGGTGCGTGAGCGACGGCAACACTGCCACGACCAGCGAGGCGTTGGCGGCGCTGTCGCTGAAGGCAAGGATGGTAGTCAACCCACCGGCGGGAATGCTGTTGTTGTATGTGCCCAGCGCCGCGCTGCGGACGCTGACGGTAACGGTGCAGGAGCCACTGGCCGGGATGGTGCCCCCGCTTAGTGCCACAGAGCCGCCACCCGCCGCCGCCGTGACGGTGCCGCCGCAAGTCGTGCTGGCCCCGGGCACGGGCGCATTGACTAAGCCCACAGGATAGGTATCCGTGAACGCCGCGCCGCGCTGGGCGTTGGCGTAGCTGTTGCTCAAAGTGATGGTCAACGTGCTGTCGCTGTTGACCGCTACCGCCGATGGGGAGAACGCCTTGCTGATAGTGGGGCTGGGAGACGGCGCGCTGCCGAAATCCTGGGGATTCACCCCCATCAAGCCAATGCTGGTCGCTGCACCGCCAGCCAATGGGGCGGTCCACAGCCTTGCTCCTCCGGTCTCACTGCCGGCGACGTACAGGGTTCCGGCCGCGTTGAACATCGCTGAATTGAGCGTCGTAGTATTGGTCAGCCCCGTGATCGTACCCACGTTGGTGACCGCCCCACCCGCCAGCGGAATCAGATAAATGATCGCTGAGGTGGCCGTGTTACTGATGGGGGCGTACAAGTTGCCGGTGACCGGGTTAAATGCGATATCGCCGGAGGTGTTGTTCGGGATGCCGCTGATGGTGGCTGCCGTGGTGGCGGCGCCCGTCGCTTGATTGATGGTCCAAAGCGTCGTGGCCGGAGTGGCTTCATTCCCGTAAAGAGCGCCATTGGTGGGATGAAAGGCAAGGCGGTGGATAAAGGGCACGGCGGCGCCAGTCGTGCCCAGCAGCACGGGAGCCGTGGCGGGGGTGGTGGGATCCCAACGATAGACCTGCTGGTTGGTAATGTTGTTGAAGAGAAAGAACACCATGCCATCGCTGGGGCGTATTGCTGCTCCCGCAACAAACGTTGCACCATCAAACGGCGCTCCGGCGTACAACGTGGTCGTTGTCGCCGTTTGGGTATTCACCCGATGGATGCCGTTTTGGTTAGTGATGTAGCCATACATGGCGGCGTAGGCATTGCCTGCCATGAGCAGCTGGGTCGCCAACAGGAGTGTGGCGACCCAGCTCGGGCGCTTGCGTTTAATTGTGAACATGCTTTTCACAGGAAGAATCCTGACAAGAGGTCCTGAATCGACGGAATCGCATGTTCATCCCTCCAGGCGCCAGTGTGGAGGACTGCATCCGGTGTGTGCGGCGAATGCCCATGCTCGTTTGTAACGGTAGTGGATTGCATCAGCGCGCCCCGCTCACCGTGATTTCCACCCGCCGGTTGGGTTGCAGACACTCCGCGAGCGACCGGAAGCCATCCGCGCCCTGGCAGTGCTTGACGGGTTGCTTCTCGCCCTTGCCGCTTGCGGTTACACGGTCGGCTGGCAGGCCGCGCTCGATCAAGTATGTCTTGATGTTCTGCGCGCGCTGCTGCGAGAGCCGGTCGTTGTACGAGGCTTCTCCGATCCGGTCGGTGTGTCCGGCGATGTCAATGCGCTCGATGGATTTCCAGTTCGAAAGATTCTGGGCGAAGGCATCGAGCTTCGCGCGTCCGTCGGCGCTTAGGTCGTTGACGCTGGCCTTGTTCACCGGGAACAGCGCATCGCCGGAGATTGAAATCTTCTCAATATTGGGTGCAGGCGTCGGAGCGACGGCCGCCCGCGGCGGGCAGGATCGCTGGGTCAGTTCAATTTCGTAGACGAGGTTTTCTGCTACTCCCACGGCCGGCTTGGCGTGCGTCCAGCCGGACTCCCATTTCTCGTGACCGGCCCACACGAGTTGCACCTCAAGCTGCGCAATTTCACGCGCGGCGCAGTGAAAGTAGCGGTGCTTGCGCAGTTCGACGGTCTTCGCCCAAAGATCCTCGCGGATGAATTCCGCGGCACGCGGCATCGGTGTGTCGAAAGCAGCCTCGGTGGTGTTGGCCGCGAGCAGCCGCTCGGCCTCGGTAACCGCATGCTCGATGATACCCGCGCGGTCTTCTTCGTAGTGCTCGTGCAGGGCGAGATCGAGCCACGCCAGCGCCTTCGCGGGCCGGTACAGCGCCTCACCCGTTTGACCGAGCAGGGCCTGCTCGGCCTTGCGCTGCAACTCGAGAATGCGTTGCCGCATCGCCGCGTCAGACGCCTCGGCCCATGCGCTTGGCAACGCCAGGCTGAATGCGAGCAGTAGGACGAGAGTCAGTGCATTCATGCGTGCATCCTCTGGCTTAACGATTCAAGGTGAAGATCGAGTCGGGGCGGTTGAGTCCGAACGTGTCTTGATCGAACTTCATGCGTATGGCGATGAAAAAGCCTTGCGCGCGGTAGCCGGCTGACCCGAAGTCCTTGTCGTTGAAGCCGAGCAGATTGTAACCCACGGACAACCAGGCGTTGTCGAAGGCCTGGTAGCCGATAGACGCGCCCAGACCATAATCCATGGCGCGTTCGTTCCAGCTGTGCAGCACGCTGCCGTGCACGCCAACATCCCAACGCTTGCCCAGATTGCGCCGCACCTCCGTGCCGAAAAGATCCGTGTAGCCATCGTAATCCTGGCCGTCGATGTGATCGAAAACGTATTTTCCACCGTATTGCAGGGCGACCTGAATTTTGCGATCCGGTACAAAGTTGGCGTGCAGGTTGTTCACGAGCTTGCGCGTGAGCAAGGAGCTGGCGGCGTCCACGTTGCGCTCGGTGATCAGGTTGAGCCGGTCGAACCAGACCCAGCGGCTGCCGTTCGGTCGATACGCGTACGAGAGGCGCAGGTCGGATTTGCTCGTGTGCACACCGGCGGCGGTCTCGCTGTCGTACAGGCTAAAGCCCGCCGCGACCGAACGGCCGGCATCGAGTTGACGCTGGAATCCGCCGAACAGGTTGACCTTGTCTTCGGTGTCCGCGCCGCGCCATTCAACACGGCCGTTCGCCGACCAGACCGTGTTGTGGTAGTAAAAACCGGTAAAGACGGACGTGTAATCGCCGGCCAGACTGCCGGAGCTCAACGGTACGTTGGTATTGAGGGGAACGACGCCGTTGCTCTTCAGCGTTTGCGAGCGGCCCACGCCGAAGTCGGTCCGCCAGCGCTCGTTGATCTGCCATTTCTGCACCAGACCGAGGTTCCCGTACAGCCGCTCGCTGTCGTTGTTGAACTGGTTGCCCACAGAGGCTGCAAGTTCGCCGTCGGTCCAGGGCGCGGTGCGCAGCCCGACCCGGGTGGTGTCGGCGTCGATCTTCTCGCCGCGCGCGAATTCCTGTTCGGCAAACAACGAGGTTTGCGGGGTGAGTTTGTAATCGGCGCCGAGCTTGTAACGGTCGGGGAAGTCTACGCTCTGCCCGCCATCGCCGTTGACGTCGAATTCCACTCCGGTGCGCAGCGTGGTGCGTGCGTCCGGCAGGGTCCAGGCCGTGCCCGCGAGCAGCTGATTGCTTTCCTGCGCGCTGCCGGCGCCGATCTGGTCGCGCGCCAGGCGCAGGCCGGCATGGCTCGTGAGTGTTTTGTCACGCCACTCCACGCGGCCTTCGGCGACCTCGCGCTGCGCGTTGGTGGCCAGGGTGTTCTGCTGGTAGAACTCGCCCTGCAGCGCGACGTTGTCGCTCAGCTTGTGGCGCAGGTCGGCGCCGATCTTGCGCGTTCCGGTCAACATGCCGCTTTGCTGGCCGAGGCCGAAATCTTCTTCCTGTTCGCGCGCGTACAGCTTGCCACTGGAGTTCTTGTCTTCGCGCAAGACTTCGATCTTCCAGGCGTTGCCGTCCGACTGAACGCCGACCACCTCGCGTTTGCTTCCCGCGAACTCCGCCTTGAGCCGGGTCTTGTCGTCGATCCGGACGGTTGCGTCCAAGCCGGTGAGATCGCGGATCGCACCGGTGTTTCCTTCGTGCACGCGCGTCACGCCCAGTTCGATTTTTTCCGTTGGTTTATAGGCCACGCGGCCGCCATAGGTCAGTTCCTTGTCCGCGGGATCGGCGCTTTCGTATTCCGCCACGATAAAGACCGGATTGAGGCCGCTGTCCAGACTGGGGATCGGCTCGCGAAACGACAGCGTCCCCTGGGTGTAATCCAGGTCATAGTCGAGATAGCGTGTGAGCAGCCTGGTATTGATGATCTGCTCGCTGCGAAAACGGTCACGCGTTTCGATGCGCACTTTGTCGGTGTTCACAATGATGTTGCCAACCGACAGGCGGTATACGCCGGAGGTGCCGTTGCCTTGGAGCTCGTCCTTGCGATACGCCTGCGCGGTATCTGCGACGAAGGCGTTGTAACCGAAGCGCTGGCCCCGGTATTCGGATTTGAGGCCGTTCAGGGTGCGGCTGTAGCGCGAGAATTCCGTGACCGTGAGGCCGGTGTCGTAGTCGCCGAACAAGGCATAGAAATGTTTTTTCTCGATTTTCAAATACAGTTTGCGTGTCGAGGCCGCGTCGTATTGCGGCTGGGTCGCGTCCGCGTACAAGGTGTAATACTGGTTGGGATCGATCGCCTGCTTGAGGTTCTGACCGGCCTCGCCGCGGCGTTTGTCCGAATCGTAGGCGACCGTGAGCAGATACTCGCCCTTGATGCGGCCCTTGGCATAGAAGGCGACACGGTTGTCGTCGAAAAGTTTCTCTTCCGCGGCCGCGCCGGCGAGCGCCTCGGCATTGCCGCTGAGCTTCGCATGGCCAAGGGTGCCTTCCGCGAAGCCCACCAGTACCCAGTCGCGATCGGCGGGCGCAAGCCAGGCGCGCACTTCCTGCGGGTTGCCATCACGGAACTGGAAACCCAGGACCACCTCACCGGATTGGGTGGTCGGCATGAGCTCGATGAGCGCGATGCCATCGGCGGTGATTTCATAGCGTGCAGTACCGCCCATGCGCCCGGCGAGCGGGTCGCGCTCGATGCCTTCCATGCGGTCGTGCGACTGGTAGGGTTCGTTGATGTGGAACTCGCCGTTCATGCCGCGGCGCAGCGGATGTCCCTCGCGGTCCGTGATGCGCACGGCAACGACCGGTCGCGTCTTGCCGTCGGCAATGAGCCGCGATTGCACCTCCACCAGCTCCGCCCGTGCCGGGGTGTCGATATAGCGGATGGTGCGCCGTTCGCTTTTCACCAGTTGGCCATTTTCATCGAAGACGCGCATTTCGAGGCTGTTCGCACTGCCGGACAAGTCCACGCCGCGCCACATCGACAGCGCCACCGTGCCGGCGGCGTTGCGCTTCGCCCCGTCGAAGTTGAGCGGGCTCACCGGCCGGCCATTAACCAACATCTCCACGCGTTGCCTGGCATCGTGCTTGACCGCGATCTTCACCGCCGGAATCGCCGGGAAGAAATTCTCCTGCGGGTGCAGCCAGTCCAGACCGGGCGGCGCGGCGGCCAGCCAGCGATCGTCATACGGAAGCTCCTCGACGAGCTTGAGCTGTTTCTGCGCGGGCGCGGCGCGCGGCGCTTCCCGGGTTGCAGCAGCGGTGCGCACCGGCGCACAGTGTTTGACTTCCTGCTCCGCACCGAGCGTGAGGCTGAGCGCCGGCAGCGACTGGCCGGGCAGGCCGGGCGGCTGCACGCGAACCAGGGCCTTGACCTGACCTTCGTTGCGGTCGATGTTGAACTGCACGATATCGCGCATGCCCTTCGAGCGCGCGGGCAGGCGCGCCACGACCACGTTGCCGTTGCGCTCCGACTCCAGCGCCTTGCCGTTTAACGCCGGATTGGAGATGGCCGCACCGTCCGGCGCCATCAGGGTGATGCTCGTGGACTGGCTGGTCACGGGGTAACCGATCTCCAGCCGCACGGCGCCGTCCGCGACGCTCATTTTCTGATCGAGGCAGATCGCCTCCGGCGGGCGCTTGCGCACATGGAAGTCGGCGCGCCACAGCGTTCCGCCGCGCACGTTCACGAACTGCGAGTAGGACCGGCCGGCGAATCGGGTGTTCTGTTCGCAGGCGACCACTTCATAGTCTTCCGGCAGCGAATCGAGGTCGAGCTGCACGACGTGCGTGCCGGGACGGATGTTGTCCAGGTGCCAACGACCTTCGCTGTCGGTCAGTACGGTGCGGCCGTCCCCGAGCACGATGCGCGCGTTCGCAAGGCCATGATCGTCGTTCTCCACTTTGTCATCGCAACTGCCGACAATGACCCGGCCGATCAGAAACGCCTTGTCGCGGAACAGGTCCTCGCGCACGACCACGCTGGCGCGGGCGGTATTCGAGACATTCGGCGCCAGTGCGACGGCCGTATTCTCGGCAGTTCCCACGCGGCTGCCGACGGACACCGCGGCAACGTAGCGCAGCGTAACGGTCGTGCTGGCTGCGATGTTGCCGAGGCTGAAGGTCAGGCTGCGGCCATCAGATGAAATCATCGGGTCGGCAATCGCCACGCCATTGAGGCGTGCGGATCCGCTTTGGTAGCGGAAACCCTGCGGCAGCCGGTCACCGATCTGAACCGCTACAGCGGCGGCGGCGCTGCTGTTGCGAATGCTGAGCGTGTAGGGCAGAAACTCGCCGATGCCGATCACGGGTTTGCCCGCGGTCTTGATGATTTGCAGGTTGCCGCCCGAGGGATCGAGCGGTACGTCAATCTTCACCGCCGGGCCGGGGTTCAGCGTGAAGGCGGTGCCGTAGGAAGCGCCGTTGCCGGGAGAGCCGATCACGGTGAATCCGCCGGGCAGGCTCGCGGGCGCCACGCTCGACGGAAAGCCGTAGGCGGCTGGCGGCACGATCGCGAGGCGGTAGCTGCCGGGCACGACACGCGGGAAGCGATAACCGCCCGGCGGCATCGCGGCGTCGCAGGCGGTCGTGGCGCCGGAGGTGACGGGTTGGCTGAGCACCGTTACACCGTCATCGCAATACACCGTCGCGGGCAGGCCGGTGAGGTCGTTGACGAGCGTCACGGCCGCGCCGTTTACCGCCGCACCGCCCGACGAATCGAACAGGACGCCGAACGGATCCACGAGCGCGCTGTCGGTGACCGTCGCGACGGCATCGGCGGGATCGGTATAGGAAGCGAAAATATTCTGGTTCGCCGCCACCGACAGCATGCAGTTGTTGGCCGTGGCAGGTGCAGCCGTTGACTGTATATAGCCGATGAACACGCCGGTGGATGGTCCGGTTTCCGAAAGCGTTATGATTTCGGTGTCGCCGGTAAGACTCGTGAGCGTAACGACGATGCTCTCAATCGCGGTCGCGTTCAGGTTCTGGTCAAAATCCGTGACGCGGATAAACAGCGGGTCGCCGCCGCTGTACTGGGTGGTCGAGACGAGTCGCAATCCGCCGGGCACGGCCAGTGTCGAGGACGGCGGGAAGATATAGTTTGGACCCGGCAGCGGTGCACCACCGCAGGACGCGGTCTCGACCTGTTCAACCGCGCCCGCCGTACCGCTCGGGACATATTGCAGAAACTCGATGGTCGCCGGCGTGCGCGCGGAAGTGGTGGTAGTGACACTGCCCGTGCTGGTGACGGGTGCGCCGCCCACCTGGTAACTCGCGGTGGCGGTGTTGACGATAGCGGTGTTCGGTGGCGTCGCCGCCTGCGCCAGCGCTGTGGCGAGACCGAATACAAACAGCGCGAGCGTCTTTCCATACACGTTTGCAGCACGCATGGAAAGACGCTCGCGACCGTGTATCCGGTCCCGAACGTAAAATACACGCCGGGCGGCGCGCAAAACCGCGCCGCCCCTGCGTGCGAGGAGACAGCCGTCCCTCACTTGAAGGCTACTTCTAGTTAATGGTGACGTTGAAGTACACGACCACCGATTCACCGGCCTTCAGCTCACCCGCCGTGTACGTCCCTTCCGCCGGCATCGCCGGACCGTAGTCGATCTCCACCGTGGCGCCGTTCAGATCGGCGCCGTCGTTGTCGTTCGCGGTGGTGAAGAACTTCGGATAGGTGCCGGGACGCGTATCGCCGGTGACATCCAGCTTGAAGCCGCTGCCGTTGGCGCTTTCCGGAGTACCGGCGCCGCCTGCAAGACCCTCGCAACCCGCTGCACCACCCGCGCCGGTAATCAAATCCGGATCGAAGGTACTGTTGGCGTTAAGTGCATCGCTGACCTGGGTCAGAGTAGCCGATGCGCCCGCGCCGGCCGCGTTGCTCACGGTGACGGTCCAACGCACCACGGCGCCCGGGATGTTTTTCGGGTTGGTGATGCTATTGAGCGGATCGCAAACGAGTGCCACCGTCTTCGTCACAGTGAGAGCCGCCGCAACGACCCGATACGCATCGCGCGCTGAATGCGCGGCGTCACGATTGGCGTCGTCCGTGCCGGCATCGTCAGCAAAGACGATGTCCACGCCCGCGGTGTTGGCGCCCGTCTCGGTGAGCGCCGCACCCAGACTGGCGGCGGCGCCACCCGCGCGCGCGGTCGCGGTGAGCGAGACCACGGCGTTGCTGCCGTTCGCCTGCCCGGCCGGGATGTTACACACCACGTACACGGTCGCCGTACCGTCGGCGGCCAGCTCGTCAACGAAGGTGGCGGTATCCTGCGCCGCCTGATAGCCGGCGGTGGCGCCGCTTTCGCGGAACGCCGAGCAGGACGTGCCATCGAAGTTGTCGGTCCCGCCGAACAATATCGCGCCACTGGCCAGGTTGGCCGCCGCCAGCGCGAAGTCCTGCGTCGTATTGCCCTGGTTGGTCACCGTAAACGTCGTCACGGCGGCCAGTTGGCCGGGCGATACCGACGTGAAGGTGCTGTTCCCTTCCGTCACCAGCACGTCCACCTTGTTGTCCACGACAAAGGTCGTGTCGGCGCCGAGCGTGGCGCCCGGTGTCGAGTTGCCGGTCGGTGAGGACTCGATCAGCGTCTGCGCAATACCGCCCACCGAGTAGGTCAACGACGAGCGGTTGGCGATCGAGGTGGAAGAGGCCGTTCCGGCGGCGCCCGCCAGACCCGACCAGGCCACAAGCAGGACGCCGAATACGGCGGCGGCCTGCCTGAGCCGTCCCCACAACGGGGATAAAGCTACTGTTGATGTCATGGCTGTCTCCTGTAATAAATAACTGCTAAGAACGCTTGGTTTTGCTGCAAAAATCCAGACGACGGATGCGTTCATCTCCGTCCCCGGATGTAAAAAGTTTCAGGCTCGCGGATGGGTGCTCACTTGATGACCACGCGAAATCCGACTTCACCGCGCTTGCCGGGCGCAAGCTCGCCCAGGTAGCGCCAGCGGATATGGGTGTAATCGCGCAACTCGGCCTGGCGCTCGGTACCGCCCGGGATACTGATTTTCAGTTTGTTGGGCTGGTCGTAGCTCTTGCCGCCATTCACCGAGTAAGTGATGGCGGTGTTGGCGCCGAAGGCGCTACCGCCGATAAAAACCGTGTTTTCCGGGATCGGGTTGTCGATGACTACGTTACCCGCCGGCTTCGCGCCCTTGTTGGTGAAGCGCGTGGTGTAGATCACCTGCGTCCCGGGAACGGCCAGCTTGACCAACTCGCGCTTCTTCTCCTTTCGACCGGCGGCGTTGGTAACCTCCTTCTCGGTTTCGGCGATGGTCTGCACGACGATCTCCCCCGCGGCCAGCGCGGTCGCGGAGGCGAAGGTCAGTGAAATCACGATGACAAACAATATGGCTCCGAGTGATTGCATGGTGGTTCTCCTAGTTGACGGTTGCACGAAAATCGATGACATGGACGACGGGTGATGCGGTGTTACCAAAATCGACGGTGACGGTGTTGGCCGAGAAGTGGGCGTTGTCGGCATCCACGACATCGGTACGCGTAGCGCCGTTCACCAGTATGCTGCCCGCGACATAGCCGGTAAGCGCGGGCAACGGATCGGTGATGATGAGATTGTTCGCGCTGCCCGGGCCACTCAGCGTGACCGTGATGCGGTAGGTGAGCACGGAACCGGACTCGACATTGGATCCGCCACGAGGATCGAGCACCGACACCACGGTTTTCACAATGCTGAGCGCGACATTGCTCACCAGATAACTGCCGGTGCGAGTGGCCTGGGCCTGGCTGGCCCCCACCACCGCGTCCGCCCCGCCCGTGCCGAGACCGGCGAGCGCGGTTCCGGGCACAGCGCCCGCGGCGCCCGGAGTCGTTGCAGCCGCCGCGAGCGCGGCCAGACCGGTATTGCCGCTGATAAGGCCGGCGGGCGTGTCGCTCACGACATAAACAATCCGGCTCGCATCGGCCGCCAGATCGGGATCGTTCACGCCGACCGCATACAACGTGTCGGTATTCGGGCCACTGGTTTGCAGACCCGACGCGAGACCGCTTTCAAGAAAAATCGCGCCGGCGCCGCCATTGAGCGGATCGTAGTTGTCGCCGGCCAGCAGATTGTTGCGCGTGAGCGCGAAGCGCTCGGTGCCGTTGCCGGTGTTGGTGAGCAGGAAGCTGAGTGCGTCGTTGGTGTCGGGTGAGGCAACGGATACCGGCCCGCCGTCCTGCCAGACCAGAGTCAAATCGATGATCTCATCGACCCGCAGGCTGGCCGGCGCGGAAGCGATAGGTGTTTCGGGGACGCCGCCGATGGAGTAGCTGAGGGTGGCGGTGTTGGCGATGAGCGTTCCGGCCGGGGTACCCGCGGCGCGGGCGAGCGAACCCCAGACCGCGAACACAATGGCGATTAGCAGCAAAAGATTCTTTTGTATTTCCCTATATTTTTTTAACGTCTTCTTCTTTAAGGGCATGCGAAGGACATTCTGGGGCGCAATGAGTAGTGGCCACAGTGACAGTTATTCGGGTGTCGGACAGTTCAAACCAAGCGCCGAGATCGAGAAAACTAGGCAAATACCGTGCCGAAAACTAAACTAAACAGTCAAAATGGCCAAAACCCGCTGCTTTCGTATAACCAACCCTCGTTAAGAAATAATGAACAGAAATTATTCTTAATTTAAACAATGGATTAGAGATATATCAAAATGTTACTCATTATGTATAGATTAAAAATCGAGACCATGCCACCAGGGGCCATTACAAACCAGGGTTTTACTTAACGGGGGGTAATGAGCAAACAGACCGAAAATATAGCGAATTGCGTCACCTGCCGCCCCAGCCTGAACCTGTGCGCACGGAGGAAGAAGTGGATGATCTTTACGAATTCTGCAAACAGATTCTCAGGACCGCTTGCCATAGGTCTCCTCGGCGCGGCGCTGGAAACTCTCCACCAGCCCGTTGGCGATGCTGCTGAACACCGGACCGACCACGACGCCGAGCACACGATTGGAGAACTCGAATTTCAGATCGAGCGACACCTTGCAGGCCTGGTCCTCCAGCGCCTCGAAGCGCCAGTCGCCTTGCAGAAATTTGAACGGCCCGTCCACCAGCTGCAATTCCATCCCGCGTCCGGGCGCAAGCAGGTTACGCGTGGTGAAGGTCTTGTGCACGCCGCTATAGGCGATGTCGATCGCGGCGGTCACGCTCCCGGCATCGCGCGCCACGATGCGCGCGCCGCCGCACCACGGCAGAAACTTGCCGTACGACTCGATGTCGGCCACGAGTCGGTACATCTCCTCGGCGCTGTACGGAACCAGCGCGGATCGGTGGATCGTTTTCACAGGAACAGGCGCACGCCGAACAGGAGTGCGACCAGCATCAGCGGAATGGCCAGGCGGTTGAGCCACAGCCACACGTCATGGGCGCAGGGCGACTCGATCGCCAGCGCCGCGCGCGTGGTCTCCGGGCGCAGCACCCAACCGGCGAACACGGCCAACCCCAGCCCCACGAGCGGCAGCAGCACGAACGAGGTGAAAACAATCAGGATGTCGAAGAAGCCAAACGTGCGCGCAATGCCGAAGAACGAGAATGAAAACGCCCAATGATCCAGCGACAGGATGGACACAACGCCGAGCGGCCAGGCGGCCGCGCCGGTCATCAGCGCCGCGCGCTGGCGCGAACACTTGCGGCTTTCCACCAGCCAGGCCACCGCCGGCTCGACCAATCCAACCGTGGACATCCACGCCACCAGCGCCAGCAGCAAGAACAGAATGGTGCGCATGAGCGCACCCAGCGGCAGCGGGTCGAAGGCCACCGCCAGCGACTGAAACACGAGGCCCGGCCCGGCCGCCGACAGGCCGCCGCCCGCAAACAGGATTGGAAAAACCGCGAAGGCGGCAAACAGGCCGGCCGCCACGTCGGCCAGAATGACGTACAGCGCGAGCCGGAAGACCGGCCCGTTGCGCGGCAGGTAGGCGCCGTACATCATAAACGTGGCGACGCCGAGCCCGAGGCTGAAAAATGCATCGCCGATCGCGACCAGCACACCGTCCCCGCCAAGCTGCGGGAAATCCATGCGCAGCAAATACTCGAAGCCAAGCCGGAAAGCGCCGCTGCCCGCCGCGTACAGCACGAGCAACAGCAGCAGCGCGAAAATCAGCGGGACAACGTAGCGCGTCACGCGTTCGAGGCCGGCGCGCACGCCGCCGGCAACCGTGTACAGAGTCAGCGCCATGAACAGCCCGTGCCAGAAGAGCTGCTTTTCAGAATCCTTGACCAGCGCCGTGAACACGCTGGCGGCCCCGTCCGCGGTCAGGCCGTTCAGGGCGCCGCTCGCGGAACGCGCGGCATAGGCCAGGATCCAGCCGGCCACCACGCTGTAATAAGAGAACACGAGGAACCCGGCCAGGATGGCGGCGGCGCCCAACCAGCGCCAATGACGCGCGGCGCGCGCGCGGCGCGCCAGCGTGGCAAGCGCCGTCACCGGCGCCGCCCGCCCGAGGCGCCCGAGCATGATCTGGGTCATGAGCAGCGGCACGCCGAGCAACAGCAGGAAAACAAGATAGGTGACGAGGAATGCGCTGCCGCCGTACAACGCCAGGTGATGCGGGAACAGCCAGATGTTCTTGAGGCCGACGACGAAGCCGGCCGACGCCAGCACGAACATCCATGGCGATGACCAGTGACCGTGAACGGTTTTCCCCACCCTTGTGCCGATCATCGAACGCGCGCTCCGCGGGCCGGTTTCTTCCCTGCTATTATAGTCACCTGCTCACGCGTCGCTCCGCGCCGCCTGCACACCCTAACGCATGGCGAAGAAAAACGACAAACCGGCCCCCGCCCTGATCGCCCAGAACCGCAAGGCCTGGCACGACTACTTCATCGAACAGAAGTACGAGGCCGGCATGGTCCTGCGCGGCTGGGAGGTGAAGAGCCTGCGCGCCGGCCGTGCGCAACTCAAGGAGGCCTATGTGATCGTGGAGAACGGCGAGATCTTTCTTATCGGCGCGCATGTCTCGCCCTTGCCGTCCGCCTCCACCCACGTCAATCCCGACCCGGTGCGCAAGCGCAAGCTGCTGCTGCACCGCGCGGAGATCAACAAGCTGGTCGGCTCGATCGAGCGTAAAGGCTATACACTCGTGCCGCTGTCGCTGCACTGGAAGAAGGGCAAAGCCAAGATCGAGATCGGCCTGGCCAAGGGCAAGCAGGCACACGACAAACGCGCCAGCATCAAGGAGCGTGAGTCCGACCGCGAACTGGCGCGCGCCATCAAGGCGCGCTGACCTGACGCCGTCGCTGAAGCGGCACATGCACACAAGGTGTGCCGCTGGACTGTTTTCCTCGTACCTTGTATCTTGTACCTGTAGTAAACAGGGGGCGACACGGCTTCGACGTGGGTTTCGAAACCTCTGGGGCATGCCGAGGTGCAGAGTTCCTCGTAAATCCAGCTGCAAACACATAGTTGCCAACGACGACAACTACGCTCTCGCGGCTTAATCCCCGCGAGCCTCTCGCCTGCGCCGCGCCCGTAAGCTAAGGATTGAGAGGTCGACTCTTCGGGACCGCGCCGTTCCGTGCCTGTTGGGCCGGCGTTAAATCCAAGCAGGCTCAGCGCGCCATCACCCTGTCTGCCGGAGGGCGG
>CAYJBG010000028.1:0-17109 GCA_964368085.1 uncultured Acidiferrobacterales bacterium
ATGGCGAAGCGCGCCTTGACCTGGTATTCCTCGAGTCGCGTGATGCGCTGCTCCAATTCATTCAGCGCCATCTGCTCGAGCAAATGGCCTTGTCGCGCCAATAAGGTCGCGGATTTCTCGCGCGCCTCGAGGATCCGGGCGCGCAGCCGGCTGAGCGTGGCGTCGTACCCTTCATAGCTCTGCGATGCCGCCTGGCGGGTGCGGATGAAGGTACCGTATTGCTTCTTCAGCGCCGCGATCACTCCGTTCAGTTGCTGCAAGTTTTTGTAGGCGTCGGTCAGCCGCCGGTCGTATCCGGTGTGGATGCGAAACGCCAGCACGCCACGCAGCCGTTGAATGCGATCCAGGATCGCCGGGTCGGTTTTGCCAGCGCGGGTTGTGGCGCGCTTTTCGATGTTGTCGAGCTGGCCGCGGATCACCCGTTCCTCGGCGGTCGCCAGAAAATCCGGCCGCGGCGCCACCAGCATGGACTTGATGCGTTTGTCCAGCCGGTCGCGCTGATCAAGTCGCAGACGCATCTGTGAATCGAGCATCCTGAATTGCCGGTCGATATCCGGCAGCAGTGGCTGATAATAGGCGCGGCGCCGGGCGATGATCTCCTCCCAGGCCTCGATATCCGCTTCCCAGGAGTCCAGTTTTTTGCGCAGTGTTTCCAGATCGAGATAGTTCTTCAGGGATTCCTGGAAATCGTGCGAGGCCATCAGCTCCATCAGGTAAAAGGTTTCGGGACTGTCCGGCAGCGAGCGCAGCTTGATGACCCAGTCTCGGTCCTGTTTCAGCTCTTCACGGACCAGCGCCTCCAGAAACTTGCCCGCGCGGATACTCTGGGCTGAATTGGTCAGCTTTTCGGTCTCTTGTGCAAAGGCCTCGAGGGCGCGGCCATAACCGAGCGCGGCCTTGCCGTGAATATTGAGTTTTCCGTAGGCGTGGGGGACGGCCAGCAGCGCTTCCTGCACGGCCTTGTCGGTGACGTTGCGCTTGGCCAGTATCGACCACGGCACCAGCGCGCGTTCGTAGTGTTCCAGCGCGGCATCCGCCCAGCCCGAGGCCAGCAACGACTGCGCCGAGAACGGCCCCTTCAAGCGAACCCGATCGAGATATTGCTTGGCGGTTTCCGGCTTTTTGGCTTCCAGCAGCCGGCTGCCGAGCACCAGGTTGGCTTTGTCCTTGATGGACAGCGCCGCCGGATCGGTGGAACCGGTCCGGCCGGCGCGGGCGAGACTCAGTAGCCCGTCCTGCTCCTGCCCGCCGCGCAACTCGGCGATGCCGAGATTGAAACTGGCAAAGCCCTCGAAGCCTTTGGCGTTTTGGAGCGCCTTGAATTTTTGCGCGGCATCGCCGAAGCGTCCGACCGCCATGTACACATTGCCGCGCAGGAAGTCCAGGTCGTCGCGGATCGCCTCGGGTACTTTGCCCTTGATGCGCTCCAGCGCCGTCAGGGCGTCACGCGGCTGGTCTTTCTGAAAATGGATGCGCGCCAGTCGGTAGGCGGCCTCGTTGCGCACCGGCGGCTGAACGTTTCCTTCCAGTACCGCTTTGATGGCCCGGCCGGCGCGCCGATGCATCCGGTAGTTCAGTTCGAAGTCGCCGACCGAGAACTCGGCTTGGTTGACGTGAGGGTGCAGGCTGTCGAGCCCGGGTTCGTCGAGGCCGTAATACTGGCCCAGCTCGGTGTCCAGCCGGGCAATGGCATCGAAGTAATCGCCCTGATAGGCGTGGTACAGGCCTTCGCTGAAATACAGATCTTTCAACGCCGCGCGTACGGGGGGTTTGGCGGCCAGGCAGGTCGAGGCCGCCAGCAGGCCGCACAGCAACAGGGGGAGGCGAAACATGGACTACCAGTCTTTGAGGGAGATGCCCTGGTTCGCCGTGCCGGGCGCCGCCAGGGTGACGCCGACCAGCTTCGGCGCCACATCCTTGGTTACCTTGAAACTGGCGTTGTTGCGATACTCGGCGCCGCTCGCCGACTTGCCGAGGACACTGACCTGCAGGTTGTGTTCGCCGCTGCGGATGTTGCCGGTATAGATGCGCTGCACGCCGCCGCGCTGCAGGGCCTCCAGTTCTTTCAGGGTGTAGAGATGATAAGCGACGGCCTTGCCATCAAGCTGGATTTCGACAGCGTCCAGCCGGAATTTGGCGCCGGGCGCGAGTGACACGAACACCGCCAGCTGGGAATTTGACGGGTAGAGCAGTTTCTCTTCCAGCCGGTTGAGTTCGGCCGCGATGCCAAGGGCATCCGACTTGATTTCCTGAACCTGCTCGTCCAGACCCTTGATTTGTTCCCGGGAGACTTCCGCGGCCCAGCCCGGGAGGTGTACCGCGAGCAAGCTGAGCAAAAAGACGGAATTTAAGAATCTGAACACACTAACGACTCCTGTTGATGGGCGGGCAGTCTGGTTGCGGCAATTTTGATTCACTCCATGAGCGTATCGAACCACAGCGGCCTGTCAACGACTCCGACCACTGGTCGGGAGGGTTGGCAGCCGTTTCGCGGCTCAATCGACAGGCAGTGTTTATTGACAGACCAGTGGTGACGAAACGCTCAATGTGGCCAAAGAACCGCTGATTGGTCATGGCTTTAGGCCTGATACCGGCCTGCGGGCAACTATAATTAGGTGCGTTGCCTCGTACTCATCTCGCAGTCAGACAATCTTGATTCAGCATATGTTTACAGGCGCAACCCGGGCAGCCGGATTTCTGATTGTCGGAATCGCCACGCTCTTCGTGTTGCTGCCATTCAATGCCGCTCAGGCTGCTCCCTGTGATATCAAAAACAGCACCCCGCCGTTTGTTGATCACGACCTGACCGCCAACGCCGGCACCAGCAACAGCTGGTGCGAGCTGTGCGGATATGGCTACGTCAGAATTGTCGTGGCCAGCCGCTATTCCGGCGCCACCATGACCGGTCTGACGGTTACTGAAAACCTGGGCAGCTCCGGTCTGACCTACGCCCCGACCGCGCCCACGCCGATTCGATACAGTGTGAACGGCGGGCCGCTGCAAAATGGTTCGGCCCCCACCATCAGTGGCGCCAATGGCTCGGTGCTGACCTGGACCTCGGCGCAGATCCCGCCGCTGAGCAGCCTGGACTCCAGTCCGGGCAACAGCAGCAGCAATGATACCGTCACCATCGTGGTGGCGGTGCGGCGCGCCACCACCCTGACCCAGGAAGGTTTGATCAGCGCCAGCCGCAGCATCACGGCGACTGTCGTCTTCAACACCGATTCGGGTTGCTCCGGTTCGCCGCAGAGCGCGACGGATGTGCTGCCCCTGCGCGAACCGATCCCCAGCGTGGTCAAGACCGGTTGGAACTACGACGCCGGACAGAGACAGGGGACGGCGACCAATCCCGTCTACGGCAACAATCTCGACGATATCGTATGGCGGGTCCGTGTCAACAACAGCGGGCTCGCGGGGATGCAGGATCTGCGGTTTGACGATCTCATGCAAGCGGGCAACTTCGTTATCAATTACGCCTGCCCGACCCAAGCTGCCGCCGATGCGGTCGCCAACAACAACGGCGTGCTGCCTGGTGGGTCGCCGTGCGTGGCGGCCAGCAATACCATCAATAACTTCATCGTCACGAACCCATTCGGCAACCGGGCGCTGTCGTGGGATGGGCGCGAAGTCGATGTCACCGCCGGCGGCAATACCTCGGTTTATCTGGTGGGCAAGGTCACGGCCACCGGTTCGTGCACGACCGTCAAGACCAATACCGTTTCCGATATTCAATGGGGTTGTGAGGCCGATGCGCCGGCCGGCGGCATCGCCAGCACCTCGACGGGCACCACGCCGGCCAACGCGGTCGCGCGACTGTACACCCTGTATGGCGATACCGGCCCGGGTCAAACCATCACTGCTCTCACCGTGCAGCGCGCGATCACCGGTACCAATACCGCTCAGCCCGTCGGCAGCAAGGGGCTGGTGACCATCACCATTACCAACAACACCGCCGGCACCGTCAAGAACATCGTCCTGACGGATTTGCTGCCCTCGCAGTATGTGATCGACCCGACCTACTGGGCCAGCGGATTTACCAAGACAGTGCAAGTCAGCGCTGCGCCCATTTACGCGGTGAATACCATCGCGCCCCGTTTTGGCACATATCAGGGGATGATTGACCGGATCAATTGGATTAATCCGGCGCCGGGGACTCTATCCACTACCATCCCTGCGGGTCCGCTCGCCAATACCGCGCCGGTGTTTACATTGACCAGCACGACGTCCAACGCCTCCGATCCGCTCAGACAGGTCAATATGCTGCGCCGTGGGGATGTGTTGAGGGTCACCTTCCCGATCGTGCTGATCCAGTCGTCGCATTACGACAAGGTCGCCGACCTGGATGTCCGTGTTGAATCCCCGACCAGTACGCCGCCGGGGACGGATCCGGACAATAACGTGACGCTGACCAATTCGTTGGCGGTCGATTTCGATACCCTTTGTCTCACGCAGCCTCATCAGACCCTTAACTTTACGGGCAATGGCACGGCCACCACCGGCAGCGCGATTCTGGAGCGCCCGGAAGACCTTGATATCGATATAACCGGCAGTGAACTGATTTTCATCCTCACGAACGACCCGGCCCAGCCGCTGACATTGCCGGTGACGGTGATCAATCGCGGAGGCCATGACGCGCGCGACTACAGCGTGTTCGTGAGCTTCGGCGCCACCATGCAGGTGCAGACCGCGCCCGCCGGTTGTTCGGTGATCGCCCTGAGCGGTTCACCGCCCCAGCCCGCGCCGTGGAAGACCTGGGTGTTGCCGGCACCGATCCCGGCGACCGCCACCGTTTATCGTTGCACGTCGCCGGCGACCATCGCCCCCAACCAGACGGTGGCGCTCAATTTTACGGTGATCAAGTCCAGTGATGCGGCGCGCATCGCGCTCGATGATCTCAGTTTCCGCGCCGACGTGGTGGGTGAGATCACCCTCTGGAACGGTACGCTGCTGTGGTTCCCGACACCCACGGCCAGGGCGGATGGACAAACCGATCGCGCCAACAATTACTCCCTGGACGGCATCCGCGCGCGCGTCCTCGGTTTTAACCTGCTCAAGTCGCAGGTCGGTACCTGCACCGAGAACAATCCGCCGCCTGCAATTCCAGACCGCCAAGTGCAGATCGGCGAGGAGTGCCGCTTCCATATCGACACCGGCGGCTGGTTCGGCTTCCTGACCCCGGGCTTTACCTATATCGCGGTGCAGAACATCCAGGCGGTCGACCAGTTGCCGGATGGCCAGGGTTATGTCTCGTCCACCGACCCGTACGCCACCAGCACCGCGGCGGTCAGGGGCATCAGCCTCAACCCGTCGACGCTGGCGCCCCTGGACGAAGGCTGGATCAACTGGACCTTTAACCAGGTGATCCCGGGCGAGCGCATCACCGTCCGGGACGAGTGGTTCCGGGTCGACATGACGTCGCGCCTGCTGAACGACCCGATCGACACCGTGGCCGCGCCCAACCAGCATGCCGCCCTCAGCACCAATATCCTGGTCTCGACTTTCCAGGCGGTGTTTTTCAACGCCACCACCGGTCTGGAGGAGTTGTACAACCTCGGCCCCACCACGGTCGGCTATCCGCGCGAGGCGGTGCGGCGCATCAGTCTGACCGTCACCGAGCCGCGCATCCTCGTCAGCAAGGCGGTGTGTAACGAGAGCCTGTATGGCGCGGGGACGGCGTGCAGCAACTTCGTGCCGCTGGCCAACGATGGCGATGCGCGCAATTCCTACATCTACCGGGTCACGCTTACCAATCAGGCGAGCAGCAGCGGCGTGGCGCGCGCACCGGCCTACGATGTCATCGCCACCGACATCCTCGATGCGAGCGATCTGGCTTTTGTCCTGCCGTTCGCGAGCGATGGCCTCGACAACGACGGCGATGGTTTGATCGATGTCGCCGACACCAACGGCGAAGGCACGATCAGCGACAACACCGTCAAGAACGCCACGCCGGCGAGGTTGGGGTTTTCGTACACCCACAGCAACGCACTGCTGCGCATCAACGCCGGCCAGTCGGTGACCTTCTACTATCGCGTCAACTTCGACGACGACGCCGCCCCGCGCCAGCAGTTCACCAACAGCGTGTCGGCGACCTACGACAGTCTTGAAGGCGCCTTTGGCAACCAGAGCGCGCCGCAGAGGCCCAACAGCGACAAGGGCGGGGCGCGGGTCTACACCTCGGCGGCCGCCACCTCGACGGTGGAAATCATCCCGGTGCTGACCCAGCCGAAGACGATCGCCCGTTTGTCGAACACCGTTATTTCCGGCGCCTCGCCGCAGCCGGTGTCGATCGGCGAAGAAGTGGAATACCAGCTGGTCGCGTTCTTGCCGGTGGCGTTGCTGCGCAATTTCGTGATTCGCGACGAGCTGCCGGCCGGCATCCGCTGCGCCGAGGCCCCGGTCATCAATCTCAATGCGGCGCCCTATTCGGATGCCGGTTTTGTTCCGGGCGGCGTCATCACGCCGACCTGCTCAAACAGTCTGGTCGAGTGGAACTTCGGCGATCAGCGCGTGACCCAGGGCACCACCAGCAACCGCTATAACTTTGCGATTCGCTTCATCGCCCGGGTTGAGAACAGTGCCGGCAACAACAACGGCGGCGTGATCCGCAATGGCGGTACCTCGACCAATGTCACCGCGCGTTACGTCGACCAGAGCGGCAACACGGTGACGCTGACCATTGGCGAGGCCGCGATCACCGTGCGCGAGCCGGTGATCGCACTCACCAAGGCGTTTTCGGCCGCCAATGCCGACGCCAGCGATGTGCTGACCGTGACGGTGACCGCCACCAATACCGGCACCGCCAATGCCTATAACCTGCGAGTGCTCGACGATCTGGCGGCGGTTTCCAGCCTCAGCTATCTCGGCAATGTCAGCGGCCTCGATCCGCCGGATGTGGTCGACACCGCCACCCTGGGCGCGAACCGGCCGATCTTCCGCTGGAACGCCACGAATCCGAAATTCGTTATCGCGCCGGGCGCGCGCATCAGCTTCACCTTCCAGGTGCGGGTCGGCGCCGGGGCGCAGCCGCAGGAGATTCTCAACAACACCATCCAGGCGAGCTGGACCTCGCTGCCCGGCCAGACCACCGCGCTGAACAGCACCGGACTGATCGGCGCCGACGGCAGTGACGCCGGCCAGCGCAATGGCGCGCTGCCGAATGCCGGTCTACCCATCAACGACTACGAAACCACGGCGACCGCGTTCGCCACGGTACCGGCGCTGACCACATCCAAGACCGATCTCGCGCCGGCCACGGTTCCGGCCATTGGCGCGCACAAGAACTTCCAGATCGAGATCCGTCTGCCGGAAGGTGTCAGCAACAACGTCACCGTCAGCGACAATCTGGCCGCCAGCGGCATCAGCTATGTGCTGGCGAACAATGCCGGCTTCGACATCACGTACAGCTTTGTCGGTATTTCGACCATCAACGGACAGGTTCCCGGAGAGGCGGCGTTCCTGGCCTTCCCGGCCGACAACACTTCCGGGACCGCGCTATGGAACATCGGCGCCGTTGTCACGGACTCTGAAAACGACACCGTCACCAGCGCCATCACGCCGGCGATCCGCATCAACTACTACGCGCGGGTCAACAATGACCTGGTGACGGATGCCGGCGATACTTTGCGGAACACCGTCACCGTGGGTTACGCCCACGGTGAGACCGGCGCCCCGCAGACCCTAACCGCCACCACGCCCGTCGCGACAGTCGTGGAGCCGCGGCTGACACTGGCCAAGACGGTTTCCAACGTGACACTCGGCAAGGCGCCCACGGACCCGCCGGTGGTTGGCGACATTCTGGAATATCGCGTCACCACGACCAATGCCGGTACCTCGACGGCTTTCGATGTGAATGTCGTGGATACGCTGCCAGCCGGGGTGGTGCTGAATTCCGGCTTTACGCCGACCGCCACCATCAACGGCGCGCCGGTGGCCGGGTTTGTCGCAACCCCGGCCGGCGCACCGGCCGGCCCGCTGGTGTGGGGTCGCGGCAACGGCGACGGCAGCCTCGACGTTCCGGCCGGCCAGACGTTGATCCTGACCTACCGCATCACCGTCCAGGCGATCGTCGATCCGGGCGGGCTGATCGAAAATGGTGTGACAGTCGACTGGACTTCACTCAACGATACCAGTACGTACGAACGCACCGGTGCCGGCTGTCCCACCATCACCGCCCCAAATGATTACTGCGTCGGGCCGGTGACAGCCACCACCATTGGCACCCGGCCGGTGCTGCAATTCGAGAAGACCGTGTTCAACGTTACAACCGGACAATCGCAGCCGGCGTCGCCGGCCTTGCTGAGCGCCACCCCGGGCGATTTGCTGCGCTACCGCCTGCGGGTGATCAACATCAGCACCGCGCCGCTGGCGAACTTCGAGTTGACCGACGAACTCGACCGGCTGAACGCGCTGCCGATGTTCCTGCCCGGCAGCCTGGTCCTGACCTCGCTGCCGGCCGGCGCCGACAGCAGCAATACCAGCGCGACCGGCGGCGCCAAGGGCACTGGGCTGGTGGATGTGCGCGACCTGAATGTGGCGGCCGCCGGCGGCGGTGGCGACACCATCATCGTCGAGTTTGAGGTGCGTCTGGCGCCGGTCATTGCCAACGGGACGGTGGTGCCGGATCAGGCGCAGATGAGCGCGGCCGGAGTGCTGCTGGCGAACAGCGACGATCCGATCCTGAACGGCGCGGAGAATCCGGCCATCGCCGGAGACGAGGATCCAACCTCGGTGCGAATTACCTCGGCGCCGGCTTTCCGTGTCCAGAAAACATCGCAGGACCTGACCGGCGATCCGGCGGTACTGAACGCCGGCGAAACCCTGCGCTACACCATTACCGTCAAGAACATCGGTACCGAGAATGCCACCGGCGTGAGTCTGCGTGACCAGATCCCGGCGAATACCACCTATGTCGCCAGCAGCACGACCCTGAACGGATCGGCTGTTGCCGACCCGGCAGCCGGGGTTTCGGCGCTGCAGAATGGTTTCCTGATTCACGCCCCGGAAAACACCACTCCGGGTTTCATGCGTGCCGACGCGACCACGACCATCGGCAATGTCGCGACCATCACCTTCGACGTGGTGATCAATGCCAATGTTCTGAATGGCACGGTGATTTCGAATCAGGGTTTCGTGAACGGCTCAGGAACCGGCGGACCGGTGCCGGAACAGCCGTCGGATGACCCGGCCACACCGGTGGCCGATGACCCGACCCGCGATGTGGTCGGCAACCTGCCGCTGGTGTATGCGCAGAAGATTGTGCAGATCCAGACGGACAACGGCTCGCCGGGCATTGTCGATCCGGGCGATGTGCTGCGCTACACCATCACGATTACCAACTCCGGCGCGATTCCGGCCACCGGGGTGGTGTTCACCGACGCCGTGCCGGCCAACACGACTTACGTGGCGAATTCAGTGCAGCTGAACGGTTTGCCGGTCGGCCAGCCGGACGGCGGTGTGTCGCCGCTCATTGCCGGTGTGCCGGTCAGCTCCTCAAATCTGACTCCGCCGTTGCCTGGCCCCGGAGGCGGCACGCTGTCGCCTGGCGGCACGGCCACGGTCATCTTCGATGTGCAGGTCAACGGCGGCGTGCCGACCGGCACCATCATCAGCAACCAGGGCGCGATTACCAGCAACGAGTTGTTGCCGCAATTGACCGACGCCGACGGAAATCCGGCCAACGGCTACCAGCCGACCCTGATCGTGGTCGGCAACGCCCAGCAGCTCGTCATCACCAAGCAGGTCGCCGTCGTCGGCGGCGGCACGGCCGAAGTCGGCAAGCAACTGGAATACACCGTCACCGTCACCAACATCAGTACGGTCGCGGCCATCAATGTGGTCATCACCGACACCTTGCCGGCGCCGCTCGCGTACGTGGCGGGTTCGGCGACCCTCAATGGCGCCACCAGCGGCATCGGTGTCGTGGGCGCGACGATCACGGCCGATTACGCGGCGGCCTATGGCAACCTGGCGGCGGGCGCCAGCGCCGTACTGCGGTTCCGCGCCACCATCGTGTCCGGCTCGATCGGCACCACCATCACCAACACCGCGCAGGTGAACTGGAACACGCCGAGCCAGAGCGCCACGGCCAGCGCCTCGGTGGACATCGGCGGCATTCCCGGCAGCGGCATCCTGAACGGCCGCGCCTGGCACGACGCCAATTTCAACAACGTCTTCGACAGCACCGAACTGAAGCTCTCGGGATGGAGCGTGCAGGTCTACGCCAACGGCACGCTGCTCGGTACCGTGCTCACCGACGCCAACGGCCTGTTCACGGTCAGCGGTCTGGCGCCCAACAACGGGACCGCCAATCAATACGAAATCCGCTTCCTGGCGCCGGCGGCGGGCGCTAATACCGCGCTTCTGGGTCTCGCGGATTCGGTGTTCACCAACAACCTGCAGCGCATTTCCGCCATCGTCGTGGCGTCCGGCGGCAATCTGCAGAACCTCAACCTGCCCATCGATCCGGATGGCGTGGTCTACAACTCCATCCTGCGCAGTCCGGTGGCCGCTACCGCCCTGGTCATGTTGCGGACCGCGACCCTGACGATGTTGCCGGCCGGCTGCTTCGACGATCCCGCCCAGCAAGGGCAGGTGACGCTGGCGTCGGGTTATTTCAAGTTCGATCTGAATTTCAGCGACCCGTCCTGCCCGCCGGGCGCGGACTATCTGATCCAGGCGACACCGCCGGTCGCCAACTACACGACCGGACTCTCGGCTGTTATTCCGCCGGCCACCAGTGCGGTGACGCCCCCGTATTCCGTACCGTCCTGTCCGGCCGACGCGGTCGCCACACCCGCGGGATACTGCGAGGCGCAGGCGTCGGAGTTTGCACCCGCGGCCAGTGTCCCGGCGCAATCGCCCGGTACGCTGTACTACCTGAATGTCACCCTCGCCAACGGCAGCATCCCGGGGCAGAGCCAGTTGTTCAACAACCATATCCCGGTCGATCCGAAGCTGGACAATGCCATCACCATCACCAAGACCTCGCCGCTGGTCAATGTCGTCCGCGGCCAGCTGGTGCCGTATGTCATCACGATTCGCAACACGCTGACCACGACCCTGCCATTCCTGACGGTCATCGACACCCTGCCGCCGGGGTTCAAATATGTTCAGGGATCGGCCCGGTACGACGGCCTGGCGCTGGAGCCGGTGCAGAACGGGCGCGAGATCAGCTGGGCCAATCTCCAGGTTGCGGCGGGCGCCCAGCACACCATCAAGCTGCTGCTGATTGTCGGCGCCGGTGTGTCCGAGGGCGAGTATGTCAACCGCGCCCGCGTCATCAGCGGCGCCACCGGCGGCAATGCTTCCGGCGTGGCCAGCGCGACCGTGCGCGTGATTCCCGATCCGACCTTCGACTGTACCGACATCATCGGCAAGGTATTCGATGACGCCAATGCCAACGGCTACCAGGACAAGGGCGAGAAGGGCCTGGCGGGCGTGCGCGTCGTCAGCGCCCGTGGCCTGATCGCCACCACCGACAAGTACGGCCGCTATCACCTGACCTGCGCGGTGGTGCCGAACGAGACGCGCGGCAGCAACTTCATCCTGAAGCTGGACGACCGCTCGCTGCCGAGCGGCTACCGCTTGACCAGCGAGAACCCGCTGGTCAAGCGCGCGACCCGCGGCAAGCTGATCAAGTTCAATTTCGGCGCCGGCCTGCATCGCGTCGTGCGTCTCGACATTTCGGATGCGGTGTTCGAACCCGAGACCACCGAAATGCGGCCGCAGTGGAAGGCGCGCATCGACCTGCTGCTCGGGGAACTGAAGAAATCGCCGTCGGTGCTGCGGCTGTCGTATCTGGCCGATGTCGAAGACCCGGCCGTGGCGCAGCAGCGCCTGGAGAGCGTCAAGCGGGAAGTCGCCGGGTTGTGGAAGCAGGCCAACTGCTGTTATGCGCTGACCATCGAGACCGAGATCTATTGGCGGCGGGGCGCGCCTCCGCCCCGGACGGGGATGGCCAATGACTAGCCCTCGGCCAATGTTGTGGCGCACAAAGGTTGCCGCCCGGGCCGCCCGGGCCGCGTTCATACTGCTTGCCTGTCTGGCACCGACAGCGCTGTTCGCCGAGGAGACCAAGACGGCGACTCCCGGCGCCACCGTCGAGAAGCAGGTCGGCATCGATGCGCCGCGCACTCAATGGCTGGGCAGCGAGGACGCGGATAAAAAAACCGGCGACACCCTGGAAATGCGCAAGGTGCTGGCCAAGGATATCAAGACCATCAAGCTGCAGAACGTCGTGCCGCCGATCCGCTTCGGCTCCGGCGAGGCGACCATTCCGGAAGACTATCTCGCGCGCTTGCGCGACGTTCTGCAGCGCATGAAGGACCGCACCAATGTCCGCCTGCACTTCGTCGGGCATACCGACAACGTGGCCCTGCAGGGCGCGCTCCGGCAGACCTATGGCGACAACCTGGGATTGTCGCGCGAGCGCGCCGGGACGGTGGCGGAACACTTCCAGAAGGGATTGAGTCTGCCGGCGGAATCGATTTCCTATGAAGGCATGGGTGAATCGCGGCCGGTGGCGAGCAACGCCACCGTACCGGGGCGCGCGCAAAACCGCCGCGTCGAAGTCGAAGTGTGGTACGACGAGGTGAGCGAGAAACTGGTCGAGAAGGAGGTGGTCGTGGCCGGGGACATCAACCGCGTCAAGGTGTGCCGGGTGGAGACGGTGTGCAAGCTGCGCTACAAGGAAGGCCACGCGAAACGCGCGCGCATCAGGAACCTGGTCGCTCCGCTGCACATCGACGAGGAGACCACCGGCATTCCGGCCGAGTTCCACCAGAAGATCCGCCAGGCGCTGTCCGATCTCGCCGGCAAACAGAATGTGGCGGTGAAGTTCATCGGTTTCACCGACAACGTGCCGCTCAGCGGGCGCGAGGAACGCATATACGCCACCCATCTCGGCCTGTCCAAGGCGCGCGCCCGGCGCGCTTCGCTGGCGGTGCAGGATGCCCTGAGGCTGCCGGCCGCAGCGGTTATTGTCGACGGCAAGGGCGCTGTCTACCCCATTGCCTCCAACGACAACGACCGCGGTCGCGCGTTGAACCGGCGGGTCGAGGTGGAGTTCTGGCATGACGATGCCCTGCAGGAGCTGAGCGATGAGCCGCAGCTCTGTCCGGAGGCGGCCGGTGCGGAAACCGTCACGCGCGTGTATGACCCGCCGTCCGGTGGCATCCGCCCGATCCTGTTCGAAGCCGGCAAGCCGGTGATCGAACCCGGGTATTCGGATCGCCTGAGTAATGCCCTGGCCGATATCCGGGACAAGACGAACGTACGACTGCGCTTCATCGGCTACACCAGCAACGAACGCTTGGACCGCCGCACCGCCATGGTCTACGGCGACGATATCGGGCTGTCCGCGGCGCGCGCCCGGCGCGCCATGGACGCGGTCAAGAAAGATCTCGGTCTCAAGGACGCGCAGGCCGAGTTCGAGGGTCGTGGCGTTGTCCAGTCCGCCGATGTCGTCAACACCGGCTTCGTCGAGGCCGGCGGTTCGCGGGTCGAAGTCGAAGTGGTCTACGATGAACTGGCCGTGCTGGACGATCAGGATGGTGTCGAGATCACCCGTCTCACCCGCGAGGTCGAACCGAAAGATCCGTTGGCGCTGAACACGATGCGCATCACGGTCGACGGCAAACCGCTGGATGACCCCGGCAAGAGCGTCGCCGACATTCAGCGCTGCATCGACGTGTCGCTGCAGCAGGCCAGTGTCCAGTTCAAGGTCGACAATCTGCATCTCAAGCCGCGCCTCAACGTTACTGCCTGGCCCAACGCGATCCGCTACCGGGGCGATCCGGACGCCGCGGTTCCGGAAAATCTGGTGCAGTTCCGGGTGTACACCAACTATGCAGCCGTTATTGCCAGATCGGAGATCCGGATTTTCGATGACCAGCAGTCGGTGCGCGGCACCCCGCTGGCCGTGGTCGACAAGATCAAGGATGGCCATGCCGAGTGGCAGGCGGATTTCGCCGGCATCGCGGCCCCGGGCCGCGCGCTGAAATACGTGCTGCGGGTCTATGACCGGGACGGCAAGTTCGATGAGACCACGCCCCAGCCGCTGTGGGTGGCGGACTCCATCGAGCCCGGCGCCGGCGATGCCGCCGATCGCGAATTGCTCGCGGGTTACGGCGAAAATCACCTGGGCACGGACAATATTCCGAAGCGCGGCGGTACGATCCGGGTGAATGGCAGCAACATCCCCCCTGGTCACAGGGTGTGGGTTGCAGGCCGTGCGATCCCGGTGTCCGTGGACGGCCAGTTTGTTACCGAGGAGATTCTCCCCTCCGGCCTGCACACCGTGGAAGTGGCGGTGCTCAACCAGTCCGGCAATGGTCAGCTGTATCAGCGCGATCTCGAGCTCAGGAAGAACGACTGGTTCTACGTCGGCATCGCCGATCTGACCCTGGCCCGCGACCAGACCAGCGGACCGGCGCGGCTGGTTACCCAGGACGAGACCCACTACAACAGCGAACTGAGTGTGGACGGCCGACTGGCATTTTTCACTATTGGCAAATTCGGAGAGGGCTGGGGTCTTACGGCGAGCGCCGATACTCTCGAAGGCCCGGCCGAAGGACTGTTCAGTAATTTTCTGGACAAGTCACCGGGCGCGCTGTTCCGACGCATCGACCCGGACTATTACTACCCGACCTACGGCGATGACGGGACCGTTGAAGAAGGCGCGCCGACGCTCGGCAAGTTCTACCTGAAGCTCAAGAAGGACGACAGCTACGGGCTGTGGGGCAATTTCAAGATCGGTTATACCGATAACGATCTGGCGCATGTCGATCGCGGCCTGTACGGCGCCAACCTGCATTACCAGACACTGGCCACCACCGGTTTCGGCGAAAAGCGCTTCGTGCTGGACAGTTTCGCGGCCGAGCCGGGCACCATCGCCGGGCGCGATGAATTCCTCGGCACCGGCGGGTCGCTTTATTATCTGCGCCACCAGGATATTCTGACCGGCTCCGAGCGCGTGCGCATCGAAGTGCGTGACAGGGATTCCGGCATTGTGGTTGGCGTCAAGAACCTCACGCCGGTGCTGGATTACACCATCGACAGCATTCAGGGACGGATCCTGCTCACCCTGCCGCTCTCGGCAGTGGCCACGGACGACCTGCTGGTGATCAGCGGCACGGCCGCCGGGAACCTGGCCTACCTGGTGGTGCGCTACGAATACTCACCCGGTTTCACCGATATCGGAGCGGTGGCGGTCGGCGGACGGACTCATTTCTGGCTGAACGACTACGTGAAGCTGGGTGTCACCGCCGACAGCAACCAGCAGGCGGACGCCAGCAACAAGCTGCAGGCCACCGACCTTACCCTGCGCAAGAGCGCCGAGTCGTGGCTCAAGGTTTCCGCCGCCCGCAGCGAGGGTCCGGGCCAGACGACGCTGACATCCAATGACGGTGGTTACAGCTTCAACACACTCAGCCAGCCCGGCGGCGCCGAGCTCAGCGCCGCGGCCAACCGGATCGACGCCAGCCTGGCTTTTGGCGATGTGCTCAACGGGGCCCGTGGCCGGCTGACGCTGTACAGCCAGAAGCTTGACGCCGGTTATTCGGCGCCCGGTGTGATTGCCTTGACCGACACCCAGCAGCTCGGCGGCAGCTTGCGAACCCCGATAACAGACCGGCTCAGCCTGAATACCAAGGTCGACAAGACCGCTCGCGAGCAGGGCCTCAACACCAGCGCCACCGAGGTTGATGTCGGCTATCAGTTGAACGACCGCTGGTTGCTGAGTACCGGTGTGCGCAGCGACAGCCGCGAGGACAGCTCACCGATCGTGCCGCTGACTCAGGTGCAGGGCGACCGCACCGACGCCGTGGTGCGCGCCACCTACGATTCGAAGGAACGGTGGCTCGCCTACGGCTATGTGCAGGACACGCTGGCGCTCTCCGGCAACCGCGAGGAAAACAACCGGGTGGGATCGGGCGGATCGTACCGCTTCACCGACCGCTTCAAGGTGAACGGCGAAGTGTCGGGCGGCGATCTGGGCAGCGCCGGCCGGCTCGGCACCGAATACCTGTATTCCGACCGCAGCAGTTTGTACATGTCCTATATATTGGGCAGCGAGTCCGCGGACAATGGCCTTCGTTCCAGAAAAGGAAACATGGTGTCCGGTGTCAAAACCCGTTACTCGGACAGCGTCAGCGTTTATCTGGAGGAAAAGTACACCCACGGCGATGTGCCGACCGGCCTGACGCACTCGACCGGTGTCGATCTCGCGCCCAACGATCGCTGGAATTTCGGCGCCCACTTCGACACCGGCACGCTGCATGATCCAATTACCGGCGCCGCCATGGAGCGCCGCGGCTTGGGTCTGCGGGTCGGCTACGGCTTCGAGACCATCAAGTTATCCAGCGCCGTGGAGTATCGGGTGGATAACACCCAGAACGCGGATCTCTCGGTTTCGGAACGCGAAAGCTGGTTGTTCAAGAATGGTTTGAAGTACCAGATTAACCCGGAGTGGCGATTTGTCGGCAAGCTGAATTATGCCAACAGCACCAGCTCACTGGGCACGCAGTATGATGGGCGTTACATCGAGGCCGTCATGGGTTACGGATACCGGCCGGTTACCAATGACCGCCTGAATACACTGTTCAAATATACCTATTTCTACAATCTGCCGAGCACCGACCAGGTGACCGGCGCCAGCACCTCCGCCGCGTTCATCCAGAAGAGCCATATCGTCTCCCTCGACGCGGTGTACGACCTGACCCGCGACTGGACGCTCGGCGCCAAGTACGCCTACCGCCTGGGGCAGGTGAGTCTGGACCGGGTGAACCCGGTATTCTTCGACAGCCGCGCGCAACTTTATGTGGTCCGCGCCGACTGGCAGTTCGTTCGCCACTGGGACGCCATGATCGAAGCGCGCCTGCTCGACCTGCCCGATGCCGGAGACCGGCGCAGCGGCTTCCTGACCGGCATCTACCGGCATCTCGGCGACCACATAAAGGTCGGCATCGGCTATAACTTCACGGATTTCTCCGACGACCTGACCAACCTGGGTTTCACCAGTCACGGTCTGTTCATCAACGCCATCGGCAAGATCTGATCGGCTATTGATACCTGTATTAGTAATGTCCTATCTGAGGCACAAAGAAAGAGAGC
>CAYJBG010000029.1:0-16643 GCA_964368085.1 uncultured Acidiferrobacterales bacterium
CGCGAAACGATTTTTTCAACCGATGCGCGGCCACAACCACATCTGGTCAGCATCTGTGGCGGCAAGCTCACCGGCTACCGCGCCACAGCGGACAAAGTGCTGGCGCTGCTCGCGCCCACCCTCCCGGCGCGCACCCGGCGCGGCGATACCCGCACGCTGCCGCTCGGCGCATAACCGAATCCGTCACTGTAGAAACGCGATGACATCGCCCCATATTCTGCAATTTTCGGATGACAAGCTGTGGAGTCCGGCGTAGTTTATTAGCCTGAATTGTCTGAATAATGCTGGTTTTGCCATTTCACTACTGCAATGCAGAACCGGAATAGACAGAGTTCTGTCTATGTCCCAATAATACAGAACTCTGTCTAATACACTGTTAGGCCAAAAATGAATCGTTTCCGTGCCTTGTTAATTGCTGTGGTAGTTCTAGCTCTAGTTGGAGCTGGAATCTGGTCACTTGTTAACTATGCCGGGCTTCAAGCATCGCTCCTGTGGACAGCGATAATTGGAGCTGCTGCGTGGGCAATACGAAGCAACATAGAACAAAAAAGAGAGCACCAAAAATTATTAGCTGAACGCAAGAGAGAGCACTATCTCCAATTTTTAGAGTTTCTAGCCAAGTTCATTGGCACTACGGGCAGCCCCGAAGCAGCTAAAGGTGTTCCAAATGTAGCTCCGGGTTCTCCGGCAGTTCCTTTGGAAGAACTTCGAATGTGGAGCTTACGGCTCACACTTATTGGTTCTGACGAAGTTGTTAGGGCATGGAACAGGGCAAGACTCGGAGGAGTAACGGAACAAGGGCAAGGAGACAACTTTCAAGTATTACGTAATTGGGGCCGTCTTTGGCTCGCAATGCGCAAAGACTGCGGACATCTGGATACCAAATTAAATGTGGCCGATGTGTTGGCTTCATTCGTTAATGACATCGAACAAAACAGAGCGTCCATAGATGATTAATCATCAGAATGAAGCCTAACAATCGCGTGGAGTCTGACTCGCTACGTCGGCGCTTCGCGCCGCCTCCGCTCGCCGCTCACGCGCGGCGTTAAGTGCCAAATGAGGTGCAGCTATGCCCATGAGTCAAGAAGCATGGAAAGTTGTGGCTGCATTCCAACGCTTTGTAAAAAGCGGCGATTCTTCTGAAATTGAGGCCTTTACCCCAGAAGAACTCCGCCACGCAGATCAACAGCTGGGCAACAAAAACGAAAACACGAATTTTCGCCTGGCCATCAGAAACCGGATCGCCGACCTGCAACAGAAGGGCCAAAGAAAACATGAAAGCAGAATTCGTGCTTGGCAAGTTGTTGTTGGAATCATCGTGGCCTTGGCAATTACTGGTTTAACAAAGTTAATGTTTGGCACTTAACATTCGTTAGCCCTCGAGGGACGCAGCATGACACGTGAGCGCAAGAAGGGGCAGATCAAACTTGAGGGCGCCAATCCAATGGCACTTGTCGAGTTGAACGAAGGGCCGTCGGAACCATGGACGCTGGAGCAAGAAGCAGCCGCAGACGCCGTTTCATCTGCTGTCAAGAGCTACATCAAGACTACCGAAGCCTTGGCCAGCGGAAAGTATGCGCACCTGCGCGACAAGATTCCCGAGTATATGGTAAACCCTGGGCATCTGCTGATTGCCATCTGTGCTGACGGAGTCGTTATTCGATATGAGAAGAAGACGCCTGCGGAACGAAAGTTTGTCGTAACCGTCATGCCACAAGGTATCGCGGAGGTCGCAGCACTGTTATCTCAGAATCTCGTACACATTGAATCTCCCGAATTGCCTAATCCTCAGAATGAGAACTTCGGTGTGGAGCTTAAATTGTCTGTGCATTCTCCTTCACAAGGAACGTCTCGGGACATAGTAGCGACGCGCATCTGGTTTCAGACGAAACTACTTTCGCTACAGCAAGACGAACTGCTCGGTGCTAAGCCCTATTGCCTTTTATCCGTGCGAAATCACTTGGATCTTGAAATTCATGGGGAACTAGTCGCCGAAGCAGGAGCCGGTACACCCAACCAACCGTTTGTTGCGCGTTCTACGATCCGCCTTATGGCTGGATGGGAATGCATCGAGGTGTTCCCTGGATTTAAGCCTCAGATGTGGAACGCTGATTTCGCTCCTTTGTGGGCGGAGCACGATGTACTCGGCGCCGCACTGATTGCACATACACAGGACGCGCAGTTGAGCACGCTCGACCCCCGAGCGTCTGTTCGTCGACACTACGCAACGCTCCTGACTGCATTCAAGGCCCTGCTTGACTCGAATCCTGAACGTGAGCAAACCTTACAGACTTTCTTGCAGGACAACCCAGCGTTCCTATGCCCAACACAAGTCAAAATGTGGCCCAAGCTACCACTCGGCGCCAAAGTCACAGATTTTGTGTTTCGTGACGCCACTCAGGACTATGTGCTCGTGGAGCTTGAGCGCTCAAACTTGCCATTGTTCCGCCAAGACGGGCATCCCACGGCCGATCTCACACATGCGCACGGTCAAATCATCGATTGGAAGCGGTACTTGGAAGACAACCTGCAAACTGTGCAACGAGAGCTTGGCCTCACCGGCATAACCCCCAATCCGAACGGATTGCTTGTCATCGGTCGTTCACAGTCACTTTTGCCGAATGATCGTCGCAAGCTTCAAACCATGACAAACGAAAGTCCGAAGCTACGGATCATGACTTACGACGACGTGTATGAAAACGCGAAAGCCGTCATCGAGAACCTACTAGGTCCTATTTGGGATACGGGCGGTGACACGCAGATCTACTACCCGCGTGTCCCATAGACGAGAGGAAAAGGTGACACCCATTAGCCAGCCGTTGGCGGTCAAAGGTGCTCTAATCTAGTTTGTTCATGTATTTTTTCAGATCCAGCTTTATCTCCTGAACCCTCGTTTTCATCCATCGCGCACTAATACCGATTCCCCTGGCGGTTGCCGGATCAATCGTTTCCTCACAAATCGAAATTGCCGCGAAGGCGTCGCACAAAAAAGCGCACTGGTCGGAAAACTCGGTCAAGCGATCATAGAGCGCCAACAAGTCGCTTCTTAGCTTTTTGTCCGGGCGGGCGCGCTTTTGCCTGATACGTCGCATCGTTGTCTTCCCTGAATCAAGCGACTCGCTTGAAGTGGTCGAATGTATACAAATTGCGTGTCAAGTAAAACGTTTACATTGTATACACGAAGTGCGCAACGACCTGAGCGCTTATTGAATTCAGGTATTTCTGAGAGTCGAAGCAATTGATGGCTATGAAAAAGGAAGTAATACTTTCCGTCCGGATCGACTCGGACATCGACGACATTCTTCGCGCCTTGGCCAGGAAAGACGACAGAACCGTCGCCTGGATAGTACGGAAACTGATTATCGAGGCCCTTGAGGCGCGTAAGCTCCTAAAAACGAAACCCGCAAAGTAACCGGCCCGATCCCAGGCGACCCTGACACTATGACGTCAGGTCTTGTAAGATAACATCCGCATGAACTCATTCAGTGAGCAATGTGATTGTGCAAGACCCGACCCCGACATTGCTCGCCGCGGCAAGTGCGCGCCGACACCGCGACACTCGATCTCAGATCGTAACCGCTCGCTATCTTGCGACAAATTGCTGGCGGTACTCGCGCGGCGAGACCCCAACATATTTCTTGAACAGGCGGCGGAACGCGCTTTCGTCCTGATAGCCGACGCGCGCCGGGATCTGCTCGATGCGATAGTTCGTGCCGGCGAGCAAGGCCTTGCCCGCCTCCAGTCGCAGGCGTTGCAGGTAGACGGAGGGACTCTCGCCGGTGCGTTCCTTGAAGCGTCGCACCAGGGTGCGCGCGCTCACCGCCACGTGACGCGCGATGTCCTGCACGCCGATATCCGCGCGCAATTGTGTGCGCATCCATTTTTCGGCCTTGAGGATCAGCGGGTCGTGATGTCGTACGTGGTGGGGAATGAGTTCGGCGGTGCGCGTCTCGCGGCGGTTGTCCAGAACCATATAGCGGGCCAGCGCTCGCGCCAGTTCCCGGCCGGCGGCGCGTTCGATGAGGTGCAGGGTCAGGTCGATGTAGGAAAATGCGCCACCGCTCGTGATGAGACGATCGGACTCGGCCAGCGTCGCACTCGCGTTGAGCCGTACCGCCGGATAGCACTGTTCGAAGAGTTCGGCGAACCAGGTGGTGGTCGTGGCGTCACGGTCATCGAGCAGACCGGCCTGTGCCAGCAGGAACGGGCCGGTGCAGGCCGCGGCGAGCCACGCCCCTTCGCGGTACCGCGCCGCGAGCCAGTGGCTGACCGGTTCCAGGCGCGCCAGCGCCGCCTGCAAATCGTGTGGTTCGATCAGCGCGATCCCCGGCACAATAACGATTTCGGCGTGCGCGTCACCGAGCGCGCCATCCACCGCCAGCCGATAACCGTTGGCTGCGCGCACCGGTGCGCCGTCCGGCGTCAGCACTTGCGTCGCAAACGGCGGCGCGCCGTCCGGCGTCAGGCGCGCGGCGACGGCATTCGCTGCATGCAGCAGATCGAGCGGACCGATCACGCCCGAGGCGTGACAGTCGTCGAAGGCGAGTATTGCGACACGCTGTGTCATGGTTCCTCCTGGCGCAAGTTGCGCGCTAATTGGCATGTCCATCCTCTGGTCTCAAAGCACGCACTGACACACCATGGACAGTACGCACTAGCGACATTTAACACGCAAGGACGACCATGCAGCAACTGTCCTACATCCGCAAGAACACCCTGCAATGGCGGGACATCGCCGCGCCCACGTTACAGTCACCCGACGCGGCGCTGGTGCGCCCGTTCGTAGCGGCGCGCTGCGACGGCGATCCGCTGTTCCTGCATCACGATCTCGCCTGGGCGATGAACGCCGGAGCGGCCCTGCACTATCTCGACCCGGTCGTGCCGGCGATGCTCGGCGAGCATCCGTTCCAGGGCCCGATCGCCGTCGGGCACGAAGGTGTCGCGGAGGTCATTGAGGTTGGCGCAAACGTGAAGCAATTCAAAGTCGGCGACATCGTTATCGTGCCCTGGTCGATCTCCTGCGGAAGTTGCGCGCATTGCCGCATCGGCCTCACCTCGCGCTGCCGCGCGCATAACGCCACACTGCTCTCGGCCTACGGCTTCGGCCGGGCGATGGGCGACTTCGGCGGCATGGTAAGCGATTGCCTGCGCGTGCCGCATGCCGATGCCATGCTGGTCGCGGTGCCGCGCAGCGTGAATCCGCTCGTGGTCGCGAGCGCCTCGGACAATATTCCCGATGGCTGGCGCTGCGTGGGTCCGCCGCTCAAGGAGCGCCCGGGTGCACCGGTCTTGGTTGTTGGCGGCGCGGCGCAAAGCATCGGGCTCTATGCCGCCGGTCTGGCCGTGGCCCTCGGATCGACGCGCGTCGATTATCTCGACTGGCAGCGTGAGCGGCTGGACATCGCTGCCGCGTTCGGTGCGAACCCGGTGGCTGTTCCGAAGGCCGGAAGAAACAAATGGCTCAAGCGGCATGCGCCAGTGGTGTGCGGCGATTTCCCGATCGCCGTCGACGCCAGCGCCAACCCGGATGGCTTGCGCTACGCGCTGCGCTCGCTCTCGCCCGGCGGTGTCTGCACCAGCGTCGGATACTACTTCCAGAAAGGCACGCACATTCCGCTCATGCAGATGTTCGCCAATGATTCCACGCTGCGCACCGGCGTGTCGCACCCGCGCGCCGCGCTGCCGGAGGTGCTGGCGTTGATCGAAAGCGGGTGCTTCGATCCGTCTCGCGTCACGACGCTCGTGGCCGACTGGGAAGAGGCGCCTTCGGCGTTTCTCGAACGCACCACCAAGGTGGTGGTGCAGCGTCCAACACTTTCAGGAAACACGCCATGACCTGGTTGTTCGGCAAACCGCGCGAGAATGATCTGCCGTTCGTGTTCCGTCTGTTGCGGATGGCGCTCAGGCTCGCCGCGCTGGTATCAACCGAATTCACCGGCCGCTGGGTGAATCACCTGTGGTTCCGCTCGCAGCGTTATCCGGAACCGGCGCGTGAGAAAGAATGGCTGGCCAGCGCACAGCGTCTGGAGCTTGCACACCGCGGCCGGCCGCTCGCGGTGTACCACTGGGGCGCGGGACCGACGGTACTGCTGGTGCATGGCTGGCACGGTCGTGGTGCGCAGCTCGGGGCGTTCGTCGCACCGCTGGTGTCGGCCGGTTATCGGGTGGTGGCCTTCGATGCCCCGGCACACGGCCGCACGCCCGGCCACGCCACCAGCCTGCCGGAAGTGAGCGAGGCATTGCTGACCGTCGCCAATGCCTTTCCGCCGTTACACGGGGTTATCGCCCATTCGTTCGGTGCGGTTTGCACCCTCAACGCCATTCGCCACGGGCTCGCACCGCGCCGCGTGGTGGCGATAAGCGCCCCCGCAAGCATTGATTTCCTGATGGACAGCTTCGCCGCACAGCTCGAAATCCCCGCCACGGTCAAGGCTGTGCACCGGCGGCTGATGGAGACGCGCTTCGGTGCCGACGTATGGAAACGATTTTCACCGACCGAGATCGCGCGCGGGCTCGACATCCCGGCCCTGCTGGTGCATGACGAGGAGGATCATGATGTTCCGTGGCGGGAAGGCGAGGCGCTGGCGCGTGTCTGGCCAGGCGCAACCTGGTTCACTACACAGGGCCTCGGCCACCGCCGCATACTGCGCGACCCGGACGTGGTTGCGCGCGTCACGGCCTTTATGGTCGAACCTTCCACGCACGCCTGACGCCGATGTGGCGGAGCAAATGCCTGCATGACCGAAATGATCGCGCCGTCCCGGGAAACGCTCGCGGATCTGGAGCGGATACTGTACGCGGAAATACCGCTTACCCGCGCCATGCAGGTCCGTGTCCTGCGCGCCGATCAAAACGGTCTGGCGCTCGGCGCCGCGCTCGCACCGAACCTCAACCACAAAAAAACCGCCTTCGGCGGCAGCCTCAACAGTCTGGCCACTCTCGCCTGCTGGGGATCGATACAGCTCCTGGTGCGCGACCGTGGTCAGGCAATCACGATTGTGATTCAGGAGAGCAGCGTGCAATTTCTGAAACCGGTAACGCGGGATTTCGAAGCGGTCTGTCCGCCGCCACCCGCATCGGTTATCGAAAAATTTCTGCGCACGCTCGAACGCAAGGGCCGCGCACGCCTGGCGCTCGAAGCCACGATCCGCACCGATGGCGAAATCGCGTTGCATTTTCACGGCCAATTCGTCGCCTACGACCGGGAACGCTTTCCGGGCTTCGAGCCGGTCTCCGTCGTGTAACGCAGTTGCACCAAACCGCTCTCGAACGGCGTAACGCCTGCAAGCCTCAAGCCCAGGCGCGGAACGCCCGGGTCGAACAGCGGAATGCCCGCGCCCAGCAACAGCGGGTGAACGGAGATCACGAACTCATCGATCAGGCCTTGCTGCAGAAAAGTCGAAACCAGTGCGGCGCCGCCCACCAGCCAGATGTTTTTGTTTGCGCGCGCGCGCAATCCGGCAATCAGGCCGGCCGCGTCGCCCGCCACAAACCTGACGCGTGCATCGTCCGGCGGCGTCCCACGGGTGAATACATAGGCCGGCTTGTCACCGTAAGGCCACTCGCCGAAGCTCAGGCTCAGTTCGTAGGTCTTACGGCCCATGACCAGCACCTCCACGGAATCGAAGAACGGCGTGTAACCGTAGTCGGCGTCGTGAAACAGCCAATCGATTTCGCCCGCCGGACCGGCGATGTAGCCGTCCAGGCTGGTGGCGATGAAGAGGATGACTTTCGGCATACCGGAAATTTTATGCGCATACACGATTCAAGTCATTGATCCGGCCCCGGCCTTCCCGCAGAATCACCGGCTAAGCGGCCTGGAATGACTCGATATTGCCATGCAGAAACAAAACCCCGCCATCGGCCGGCTGCGCAACCTGGGGTCGGTCAGCACGCGCTGGCTGAACGCCATCGGCGTGCACACCCGCCGCGACCTGGAAAAGGTCGGCGCGGTCGGCGCCTGCGCGATTCTCAAGGCGCACGGCTACAACGCGAGCCTTAATCTGGTGTACGCCATCGAAGGCGCGCTGCGCGACTGTGACTGGAACCGTCTGCCGGTGAAACGCAAGGCGCAACTCAAGGCGGCCGCGGCCGATGCCGTGAAACCGCGCTGCGCCTGGCCGGCCCGCGACCCGCTGATGCTGCGCTACCACGACGAGGAATGGGGCGTGCCGGTGCACGACGACCGCAAGCACTTCGAGTTCCTGATTCTGGAGGGCGCACAGGCCGGTTTAAGCTGGCGGACGGTGCTGCACAAGCGCGCTGCCTATCGCGCCGCATTCGCCGGCTTCGACCCGCGGCGCGTGGCGCGCTTCGATGCGCGCAAGGTCAAGACGCTGCTGAACAACGCCGGCATTATCCGCAACCGCCTCAAGATCGAATCGGCGATTACCAATGCGCGCGCCTTTCTCGCCGTACAGAAAGAGTTCGGCAGCTTCGACCGTTATGTCTGGCGGTTCGTCGGCGGGCGGCCCATCGTCAACCGCTGGACGACACTGCGGGAACTGCCGGCACTCACGCCCGAATCGGACGCGCTCAGCGCCGATCTCAAGCAACGCGGCTTCCGTTTTGTCGGTTCGACCATCGTCTACGCGCACATGCAGGCGACCGGCATGGTCAACGATCACCTGCTGCACTGCTACCGCCACCGCGCGCTGGCGCGGCGCTGAGGCCGGCATTGCCGACGGAGGCGTCAGCCGGTCAGCCGCTCCACCATCCAGTACCCGCCGGTGAGCGCTATCGCCGCCGATAGCGGCAACACCACGCGCGCGCGATACCACGGCCTGTGCCGGAACCAGTAGCCAATCGCCAGGAACGCAAGGGCAATCACCGCCAGTTGCCCGCCCTCGACGCCGACGTTGAAGGCAATCAGGCCGGTCACAAATTCATCGCGCGGCAGGCCGATCTCGGTGAGTACCCCCGCGAAACCGAGGCCGTGCAGCAACCCGAAGCCGAATACCACGAACACCCGCCAGGCGTGCAGCCGCGCGGTAAGCAGATTCTCCACCGCCACCGCCACAATCGACGCCGCAATCAACGGCTCAACAATCGCCGGTGACAGCGCGATCACCCCGTACATGCTCAATGCCAGTGTGATCGAATGCGCGAGCGTGAACGCCGTGACCTGCCACAGCAGCGGCGCGAGTTGTGTGCTCAGCAGAAACAGGCCGAGCACGAACAACATGTGATCCAGCCCCTTGGGCAGGATGTGGGTGAAGCCGAGCACCAGGTATTGACCGAACACCGCCGTGCGCGTGGCGGCGGCGACGTCGCCGGCGAGCGGGTAGGTTGCGCTTGCCTCGCCTTCACGTATCCAGGCGGCAATGATGTCGCTGGCGCCGGCGCGGTGCAGGCGCAACACGCTGCCGCCGTACTGCGGCGCATAGGTCCAGCGCAGGGTTTTCGCGCCGGGCGGGATACGGCCACCGAGCCGCAAGGTGGTGAGGCGCGCGCGCGCCGGATCGCCGGGGTCGGGAATGTCGAGGGCCGTGAGATTCGGTGTGCTGCGCACGCCGTCGAATTCCAGGTGCAGACCTTCGCCATACTGCGGCCAGAAGGCACGGATGCGTTCTTCAAGTTGGCGTGCCGGCAAGGCGCGCAGGCGGTTGTAACTCTGCGCATTCGGCGACTCGTCGGTGTCGCTGTGCGCCGGGCTCACACCCGCCAGCAGCGCTTCCATATTCACTTGCACGACAACCTGATAATTTCCGTCAGCTTGCAGGTGCACATCGACTACCGCCGGGCGGATCTCGTGCGCCGCTACCGGCAGTGCGCACAGGCACAGCAGGAAACCGGGCAGCAATCGAAATGGATCGTGAATCGGCATTATCCGGTCGTGTTATGCTTCAGAAAATGCAATCTCGAAAACCGATGCGCCCGATAGTCAACAAAATTATGTGGCGCGAGTGTAACCGATTCGGATTACTGCTGTCCGCCCTGCTCGGCCTGGCGGCGCCGGCGGCGGCGCATGAATTCTGGATCGAGCCGGCGAACTTCCGGCCGCCCGCCGGCCAACCCCTGGACGTGCGCCTGTACGTCGGTCAGGAATTCCGCGGCGATACCATGATCTACCTGCCGGAGTCCTTCGAGCGTTTCGTGACGATCACGGCGCGCAGAAGGCAGAACGTGCCCGGCCTGCCCGGCGACGATCCGGCGGCGCGCCTGACACCGGCCGACCCGGGACTCATGCTCATCGCTTACCAGAGCACGCGCTACTCGCTCGACATGGATGCCCCCACCTTCGAAAAATATCTGGAGAAAGAAGGTCTGGACGCCATTCGCACAGTGCGCGTTAAACGCGGCGAGCGCGACAAACCGGTGCACGAGGTGTACTCGCGTTGCGCCAAGTCGCTGCTCGCAGTCGGTGATCGCGACGATGGCCTCGACGCCACGCGGCCGATCGGCCTGCGGCTGGAAATCGTGCCGAAAACGACAATTTACCGACTGAAGCGCGATCAGACACTTGAGATTCAACTGTTGTACGAAAACCAGCCGCTCGCCGGAGCGCAGGTGATGGCCTTCTCGAAGAAGAAACTCAAGACCCAACTGGTGCAACGCACCGATGCCGAAGGACGCGCGCGTTTTGTCCTGCCGCATGCCGATGTCTGGCTGCTGTCCGCCGTCCACATGATCCCGGCGCCGGCCGACGCGAAGGCTGACTGGGAAAGCTTCTGGGCCTCGCTCAGCTTCGAATCCGGCGACCGGCGTTGAGATTCATGTCCGGGAATGTCCGATGAGGGCCGTGTCCATGGCGGTACGCCAGCGTTCGTAACGCGCGCGCAGCGCCGGATTCGCGCGCGGTTGGAACCGCAGACCGGGTTCCGGTTCCGCCCAGTACTCCGGCTTTCCCGCGAGCAGCCAGGCAGTGCCGCGCGCCGTGGCCTCGTACCCGGCCGGACGGTGCAGCGGCAAGCCGGACAAATCGCTGATGCGCTGGCAAACGCCGTCGTACCAGGTGAGCCCGCCACTGGCGACGATCTGCTCGAGCGCAACCGGCAGTTCCTGAAGCAGATCGAGGTTCACTTGTAACAGAAACACAATCGACTCGGTCACCGCCACCGCCATCGGCCCCGGTTCCGCCTCCGCCGAGAAACGCGACTCGAAATCCGCCACCCAGTAGGGCGAGCCCAGGCCGGCGATGCCGTTCAAGAACAGCGGCGGCTCGGTGTCGCTCGCCAGCCACGCCGGCAACTGCTGCGCCAGGTCCTCGATCCCGAGTTGTTCCTCGATCCATTGCAGGGCCGCGCCCGCGCCGTTCACCGTGCCTTCGAGCACGTAGGTCTTCTCGTCACCATCGTGCAGCGCGACGCCGGTGAGCAGGCGCGACGGGCGGTCCGGAAAACCGGTGGCGATACGCTGCACGAACGCGCCCGTGCCCATGTTGATGTAGGCGTGGCTTGCGCGCGGCGCGCCGCGGGCAAAAAGCGCCGCGGACTGGTCGCCGGTGACGAGGGTCAGCGGCAGCTGCCGTCCGTCCACCGCGATCCGGCCGAAACCATGGCGCGTCGGCACGCATGGCGGCAAGGCGGAAAGTGGAATTCCGAAAAGATGCAGCAGCCCTTCGTCCCACGTTTCAGTTTTGAGATTCCGCAGCAGCGTGCGCGCGCCATTGGCCGGATCGGCGGCCAGCGTGCGTTCCTCGGTGAGACGGAAGATCAGAAAACTCGCGAGCGGACCGAAAGCGAGGCGCCCTTGCGACTGCGCCCGCATAACCGCCGGCAGGTGATCGAGGCACCAGCGCAGCTTGCTCGCGCCGTAGTGGGCCGAAAGCATGAGGCCGGTGGTGGCGTGAATGGATTCGGCAAGCGGCGCAAAACGCGCCAGCCACGCATGGGCGCGCCGGTCCTGCCAGCTTATCACTGGCGAAAGCGCGTGGCCGGTGACGCGGTCCCAGCACACAATGCTGGAACGCTGCGTGGCGAGGCCGGCGGCGGCGAGCCGCGCGGCCTGCGCACCCAGATCGCCCAGCGCATCGCCAATCGCCTCGTACAGGGAGGCCAGGAGTTCTTCCGGATCCTGTTCCACCCAGTCGGGCCGTGGGTGATGCACCTTAACTTCGCGCAGACCCTTCGCCAGGAGCGCGCCACGCGCGTCAAACACGAGCGCGCGGCTGGCGTGCCCGCCCTGATCGAGCGCGAGATACAGCGGACGCCCGGCAGGATCATGCATGACGAGCATCTCGCCGGTGGTCAGGTTTCGGACAGGCTTTGGGCGATGGCCTGCATGAGGCGCGCGTCATCCGCCGGATGCGCGCGTCCCGTGCGTTGCGCGGCCGCCCACACCGGATCGGGGAAATGTTTATCGTCGGTAAAACGCGGGATCACGTGCCAGTGCAGGTGCGGCGCCTGATTGCCGAGCGAGGCAAGGTTCACCTTGTCCGGCGCCAGCTGCTCGCGCAGCGCGCCTTCAACTGCAAACACCGCTCGCATGAGTTGCAGACGTTCGGGCGATGACAAGTCGGTCATTTCCTTGACATGCCGGTTGAGGATCACCCGGCAAAAACCCGGATAATCCGGGTCGTCCACCCGGACGACGCGCAGCGTGGCGTCACGCCACAGTATGTTTTCGTTGCGCGCCTGGCAAAGGGGGCAGGAAGCATCGGTCATGGTTTCAGGTCATGTGATTTTTTGAGTGCGGCAAGCTCGTTCCAGTGACGCACGATCTCCGGCATATCCGGCGCGGCCAGATCGTCGAGGTGCAGCGCGGCCAGCACCGCGCGGTTCTCGACTCGTACGCGCCGGCGCAGGAACAGCCCCTTCACCAGCGCCAGCGCGCACAGCCGGCCGCCGGTCTCGAAGCGTTGTTCCATGTAGAAATATTTCTCGTCCCAGGTGAGCAGGCGCGTCACCAGATCGAACTTCTGGAAAGGCTGGATTGGGCGAATGAAGCTGATCTCGACGGCCGACAACACCGGCGCCCAGCGGCGGCGCGGCAACTCGCGCAGCAAACCGATTTGCGCGAGCAAATGCATCCGGCCGAGATCCATGAACGTGAGGTAACGGCCGTTGTTGAGGTGCAGATTGATATCGCAGTCGTTCGGCCAGACCCGGAATGCGATACGGCCGGCATCGAGCAGCGCCCGGCGCCGCACGAACGGCAGCATAAGCAAGAACTTGAGCAGCCGCAGATACAGGTTCACCACGCACCTCCGGAGATCGGGATTGCCTTATAATAGCGCAATAACGCGCAGCCGCACCGCCGCAAACGCTCCATCCGGGGCCCAATGCTCAAGTCAAGAGAAGCAAGCGTGCACAAAAATATCCTTCCTTGGACACACATCGACACCGTGTTGCTTGACATGGATGGCACGCTGCTCGACCTGCACTACGACAACCATTTCTGGCTGGAGCATGTGCCGCGCCGCTACGCCGAGAAGCACGCGCTCAGCCTTGAAGCCGCCAAGAAAGCACTGCGCGGCCGCTACCGGCAGGTCGAAGGCACGCTCGACTGGTACTGCGTGGATTACTGGACGCGCGAACTCGATCTCGACATTGCGCTGCTCAAAGAAGAGGTGGACCACCTCATCCGCGTGCATCCGCATGTGATCGATTTTCTCGACGCGCTGCGCGCCCGGGGCAAACGCCTGGTGCTGGTCACGAATGCGCACGGCAAGAGCCTGAACATAAAATTCCGCCGCACCCGCCTCAACGGTCACTTCGACACAGTTGTGTGCGCGCACGACCTGGGTTGCCCTAAGGAACATCCGGCATTCTGGGAAAAGATGCAGGCGGTCGAGCCGTTCACGAAAGACACGACCCTGCTCATCGACGACAGCCTGCCGGTGCTGCGCTCGGCGAAGAATTACGGGATCGCCCGGTTGCTGGCGGTGCGGTACCCCGACTCAAAGTTGCCGGAGAAGGATGTCGGAGAATTTACCGCCATCCACAGTTTCCTGGATATACTGCCCTGAGCCGCCGACCCTGCATGGAGGAGCCATGAGATTATTTGCATTGCTTCCGTTGTTCCTGTTGCTCATTGCCTGCCAGACGCCGGGACCGCTCGATGAAAACTCCCCCTTCCGCTTCCCGCCGCCCGGCAGCCGGCTGGCGCTGAAACAGGAACTCACCATCCCGGCTCACAGCGCTGGCGTACTGCTGCAGAGTGGGCGCGTGACCGGCCGTGAGGATCTCAACCAATATCACCCGCACTGCCGGCTGGAAGTAAACGATGTGCGCGATACGACCCAGACTGTGACGCCTGACGAGTTCCTGGTGCGCCGCGCGCAACAGGAAGTTCGAATTGTTGCGCAACCCGCCATCATGAAAGCGGGTTTAGGCGTAGCCTCGGATACCCAGAGTTTCTACGTCTTTCGTACGATCCTGGGCCTGCACTCGCCACGCCAGCCGCAGGTGCGCTGGCTCACCTGCCAGCGATGGAGCGATCCGGCCCTCGGCCAGCACCTGAGCATCCGCGAGATTCGCCAGACACTGGCGGAGATCTTCACGCTCCTGCTGCCGGCCGCCACACCCGGCGACCGTCAGTAAGCGCGCCGCGCTCCCGAATCAGAAGTGCACGCTCATGCCGGCGAACACGCCGGCTCCGGAGGCGTCTATGGTTTCGGCGACGCCGGTACCGGCGTTTGTGGCCTCGAGTTCCGCGCGTTCATACTTGATTTCGGTATAAATGCCTACATGTCGCCAGCGAAACGCAATGCCGGCCATGCCCTGTGCGGCGAAACCCCCGGCGTTGCCGGTGATCCCGCCGCTGGTGCCCGCGGTAAGACTGGCCGCAGCGCCGCCGATGCCAATGCCGAAATACGGCTGAACGACGGCGTTCGGGCGGAAGTATTTTTTGAAATTGAAAAACACGCTGGTCACGGCCATGTCACCACTCTCCGCGGAGCCGACGGTGATGTAATCCTGGGTGTGGCCGAACGCCTCCACACCGAAGGCGAATCCGCTCTGAGAACGCCACTCTCCTTCCACACCGTAAGCAGCTACGTTCGCGGCCGTGAAGCTGCGCGATAAACCGAGAATCGTCTGCGACTCGGTCGACAACCTGAAGCTCCCGGCCTTGGCAATCAGCGTTACACCGTCGACGCCATTTTCATCCTCATCCGGCTCCGGACTCGCCTTCGGGGTTTTCTTGACCACCGGAGTTTCTTGCGCCACCGGTTCGTAGATTGGATCGGGTGCGGACGGCCTGGGCGCCGCGGCCGCGCGCGCGGCAAGCACAGGGTCCAAAACCAGACGCGCCTGCTGCAGTCCGGTCCGGCCGGCGCCTTCGGACACCTGCTTCAACTCACTCACGCCATTGCGGACCGTGAGTTGTACGAAATACACCTGCCCGACCTGGCTGGTGAACGTCAGGGGCGCGGCGTCCGCCTGACCGGCACGGATATCGAGACGCCCCGGTCCGGCCGCCCACATGCCATAAGTGTTCGGCACAAGCTGGCCGGAATCGCGCCCGTTGAGCCAAAGTCCGGGCGCCGTGCCGGTGTCGGTATCACCCGTGCGAATGACATACACCAGCGCCTTGCCGGACGGCGGCAACGCCTGCTTGGCGCGCCGGTCCTGTTCGGGGCTGGCCATCGTAACGGCGGCCAGCACCGGTTGCAGCGTGAGGCCCGACAGGAAACAGCCGAGCAAGAATGTGGTCACTGGTTTCATTATCTTCTCCTGACTCTGAAAGCACCGGTATCGCACATCGGCGTGTACGGCTGAATTATAGTTCAAATTCCGCATCTGCAGGACGCAAAATAAACGCTCGCCGGGGCACGGTCAATCCGGAGATCGTCATGCGCCCCTTGCGGCACGGCGCACAACACGGGCAGATGGGTGACGAAAGAAGAACGGACGAACGACGGAGTGTTTTTAACTTTCCAGACCACGTTCCGTGGTGCCGGGCACGGCATGCACCGTGCTTGAACTGCGCGCACAGTACCGCAACCCGGCAAGCCTCGCCTATTACCGCGCCGCCCTTTTCTTTTCGGTCTTCGCAACCTTGAAACGCCGATCCCAGTTCTTGAATTTCTTGCGGCAGTGTTGGAGCAGCGCCGCGTAGTCCGGGAAGAACAGCTCGAAGTCGTCCGCACCGCACGGGCCGTCGAATTCGCATTCGTCGTTGGTGTGATCGCGGCAGACCTGCGGACGCGTCTCGTAGATGCCGCAACGCCCGCCCGGCTCAAGGTGCGAACAGGTGCTGTTGACCAGCAGAAACCAGCCGTCTTCGTCCCGGTACGCCTGGGTGTTCACATGCGACACCTGCCAGAGCAGCATGTCGAAGTCGTCCATGGAGCGCGGCGTATCGATCTGGTGAGTGAAATAGGTGCAGCAGGTCGAGCCCTTGCAGAAACTGCACTTGTTTTCCGGCGTGATCTTTACCTTGCCGGCGGGCCTGATGGGGATGACAGTGGTCATGGCGAATTCTTAAAGTTGCGGAAAGCACGCAGCTTAACACAGGCGCTGCGCGCGTCCCTGGAAGCGGCAACGCATGGGTCTCTCCCGTGTCCGCCGGCCGCGCCCGCTTTCCCGGTACTTGGCATACAATAACGGAAAAGACCGCCTGCCGGGGGCCATCCGTGAAACTGAGCGCAAAAGAGTTCAAGGCCTGGGACAACAAGTGCATCACCCTGCTCGGCATGTCCGGCGTGGGCAAGACACAGCTCGCCATTCGCCTGCGCCGCCGCCACTGGTTCCATTATT